>NZ_JBFBDY010000553.1:0-4115 GCF_040683475.1 Kitasatospora sp. NPDC093558
GCGCGGTCGCGTGCGGTCGCTGGCATCTGCCCGTACCGTAGGCGGTCGCGGGCGCCGTCGTCGATCAGCCTGACGGGGTCGATCTCCTGGCGGCCGAGCATCACGTCGTCGTTGGGGCCGTCCGGGCGGTCGGCCAGCGCCTTCGCGATGGCGTCCACCGTGCCGCGCAGCACCCGCACGCGCAGCAGCAGCGCGCCGACGGCCGCCTCCTCGACGTCCGGCATCCGCACCACGCGCAGCACGCCGGACCCGCGCAGCCGGGCCAGGCGGCGGGTGACCGTGCGGGCGGAGACGCCCAGCACCTCGGCGATCCGGCCGGTCTCGGCCCGGCCGTCGAGCTGGAGGGCGCAGACCAGCCGGCGGTCGAGGAGGTCGAGGACGGTGTCCGGATCAGCCGTCGAGAGGTCCATGCTGTCCGATCTCCGTCGCTTGTGACTGCTTGAGCGTCCTGTTCGTCAGCTCCGACGGTACTCCTTGTCCTGCACGGCCGGGCGGTCCGGCCGGGATGGGGGTACGACGATGGACCTGTGGGCGCTGGCCGAGGGTGTGGAGGCCGCGGTGCGCGAGGTCGGCGCGAAGCTGGCGGCGCGCCGGCCCGCGGAGCCGACTCCGGCGCGGACGGCCGAGGAGGCCGTGGCGCGCTTCGCCGAGATCGACAAGCCGGCCGCCGCCGAGCTGCGCGAGCGGCTGGGCGCCCTGCGCCCGCAGGCCGGCCGGCTCGACGACGAGTTCGAGTTCGAGGGCGCCGTGCCCGCCGAGGGCGAATGGTGGCTGTGCGACGCCACCGACGGCGCGGTGCAGTACCTCCTCGGCCTGCCGTACTGGGCCGTCACCGCGACGCTCGTCCGGGACGGCCGGGCCGTGCTGGCCGTGGTCCACGCGCCCGAACTGCTCGGCGGACGGACCTACCGGGCCGTACTCGGCGGCGGCGCCCAGCTGGACGGGCGGCCGATCGCGCCGCTGCCCCGCGAGCTGGGGGCGGCCGTCGCCGCGACCAGCCAGCCGCCGACGGCCGCCGGCGACCCCGTCGCGCTGCGCCGGGCGGGCGCGTCGCTGGCCGCGATGGCCGGCGCCGTCGTCGCGGTGCGCAACCTCGGGCCGACCGCCCTCCAGGTGGCGCAGGTCGGCTCCGGGCACCTCGCGCTGTTCTGGGAGTACGGCGCCGACGCGCCCAACCTGCTGCCCGGCGCGCTGGTCGCGAGCGAGGCGGGCGCGACGGTGACGGACACCACCGGGGCGGCCTGGACGGCCGCGTCCGACGGGTTCCTCGCCGCCGCGCCCGGGCTGCACGCGGACGCGCTCCGGGTACTGCGGGACGTCAACTGACGTGCTGTGGCCGGTCCGTGCCCGTCCGGCCGAGCCCGAACAGGTCCGCCGCGTTGTCGTGACAGACGGCCCGCAGCCACTCCTCCCCCAGGCCGAGACCGGCCAGCGCCTCCAGCTGGTGGACGTACCGGTACGGGATGTTCGGGAAGTCGCTGCCGAGCAGGACGCGCTCCTGCAGCCCGCGCAGGCGCGGGAGTTCGTCGCGCGGGAACGGGACGTCGGCCTCGGCGAAGTCGGTGAACGCGATCGTGGTGTCCAGCCGGACGGCCGGGTGGCGCTCGGCGAGGTCGAGGAAGTCGCGGTACTCGGGCATGCCGAGGTGGGCGACCACCAGCACCAGCCCGGGGTGGCGGGCCACCACCTCGCCGATCGGGCCCGGACCGGTGAACTTGCCCGGCACAGGCCCGGATCCACAGTGCGTCACCACCGGGGTGCCGCTCTCGGCCAGCAGCCCCCACACGTCGTCCAGCCGCTCGTCGGCCGGGTCGTAGCCGCCGACCTGGAGGTGCGCCTTGAACACCCGGGCGCCCTCGTCGATCGCGCGCGCCACGTACTCCGCCGCCCCGGGCTCGGGGAAGAACGTGGCGGTGTGCAGGCAGTCCGGCGTGCGGGCGGCGAAGTCGGCGGCCCACGCGTTCAGCCAGGCGGCCATGCCGGGCTTGTGCGGATAGAGCATGGACGTGAACGCGCGGACGCCGAACTCCCGCAGCCGCCCGACGCGCCGCTCCTCGGCCTCGCGGTAGGTGATCGGCCAGGGGCGGTTCACCAGCGGACCGGCCGCGTCGAAGTACGCCCACACCTTGTCGAGGACGTTCTGCGGCATGAAGTGGGTGTGCACGTCGATCAAGCCGGGCAGGCCGAGCTCCTGCCAGAACTCCCTTACGGCTTCGGCCTCTTGGGCGTCGTGGTCGTCGTGGGTGTCGTGGGCGTTCGGGTTGCTCTGGTCGTTCATGCGGGCACCGGGCGGGCGCGGTCGATGATCTCCGCGACGTCGATGCCCGGCGGCAGGGTGCCGAACGCGCCGCCGTGGTCACCTCCCAGGCGGGTCGCGCAGAACGCGTCGGCCACCGCCGGACTGCCGTACCGGACCAGCAGCGAGCCCTGGAAGGCCAGCGCCATCGCCTCGACCAGGCGACGGGTGCGGTACTCCAGGTCCGTCGGGTCGGTGAGCTGCTTGCGCAGGTCGGCGACGGCCGCGTCCAGGCGGCGGTCCGCGCCGGCGGCGGCGTCGAGTTCGCCGAGGAACGCCTCGACGCTCTCCGGGCTCTTGGCCATGGCCCGCAGCGCGTCCAGGGCGGCGACGTTGCCCGAGCCCTCCCAGATCGAGACCAGCGGCGCCTCGCGGTAGAGCCGCGGCATGCCGGACTCCTCGACGTAGCCGTTGCCGCCCAGGCACTCCAGCGCCTCGGCCGCGTGCGCCGGACCGCGCTTGCAGACCCAGTACTTGGCGACGGCCAGCCCCAGCCGCCGCACCAGCGCCTCGTTCCCGTCCCCCGCGAGCGCGAGGTCGGTGGCGTGGGCCAGCCGCATGGCGACGGCGGTGGCGGCCTCGGACTCGACGACCAGGTCGGCGAGCACGTTGCGCATCAACGGCTGGTCCACCAGCGCCTTGCCGAACGCCCGCCGGTGGATGGCGTGGTGGACGGCCCGGGTCGCGCCGTAGCGCATGCCGGAGGCGCCGCCGACGGTGCAGTCGAGGCGCGTCATGTTGACCATCTCGATGATGGTCGGCACGCCCCGGCCCTCCTCGCCGACCAGCCAGCCGACCGCGCCGTCGTACTCCAGCTCGGCGGAGGCGTTGGACTTGTTGCCCAGCTTGTCCTTGAGCCGCATCAGGTGGAGGCGGTTGCGGCTGCCGTCCGGGAGCACGCGCGGCAGCACGAAGCAGCTGAGCCCGCCCGGCGCCTGGGCGAGCGTCAGGAAGAGGTCGGACATCGGCGCCGAGGTGAACCATTTGTGACCGGTCAGGCGGTACGTGCCGTCCGCGTGCGGGGTCGCCGTGGTGGTGTTCGTGCGGACGTCCGAGCCGCCCTGCTTCTCGGTCATCGACATGCCGGCGATCAGCCCGCGCTTGGTGCGCGGCTCGCGCAGCCCGAAGTCGTACTCCGTGGCCGCCAGCAGCGGCTCCAACTCGGCGGCCAGGGACGGGTTCGCGCGCAGCGCCGGGACGGCGGCGTACGTCATCGAAATCGGGCAGGTGTGGCCCGCCTCGACCTGGCCCCACACGAAGAACTTCGCGGCGCGGGCGGAGTGGGCGCCGGGCCGCTCGTCCCGCCAGGGCGCGGCGTGCAGGCCGTGGGAGACGGCGGTGCGCATCAGCTCGTGCCAGGCCGGGTGGAACTCGACCTCGTCGATCCGGTGGCCGAAGCGGTCGTGGGTGCGCAGCACCGGCGGGTTCTCGTTGGCCAGCCGGCCCCACTCGGCGGCCTGCTCCGAGCCGGCCAGGCGGCCGAGTTCGCGCAGCTCGGGCGCGGCCCAGCCGGCGCCGGCCCGGTCCAGGGCGGCGAGCAGGGTCGGATCGGCGGCGGTGTCGTGTCCGTACGGCAGGGGCACCTGGTTGGTGACCTCATGCGTCGCTGTCATCGCGTCCTCCCAGGGCACGCAGGGTGAAGGAGACCAGGGCGGGGACCACCTCGGCGGTGGCCCTTTCGGCTTCGAGTTCGGGTTCGGATCCGGCTCCGGCTCCGGCTCCGGGTTCGGCTCCGGCCGGGCCGGGGTGGGGCTGCTCGGGGTGGGCCGGGACGGGGTGGGCCGGCTCGCCGGCCAGGGGGCCGGCCAGGGCTTCGCCG
>NZ_JBFBDY010000554.1:0-4093 GCF_040683475.1 Kitasatospora sp. NPDC093558
ACGGGACAACGGCGTCAGCGGGTCGCGGCGCGTTGGAGGGCGCTGGCTAGGAGGGCCAGGTCGGTGGGGCCGTTGCCCAGTTCGCGGACGGGGCGGCGGGCGGGTGGGGCGCCGAGTTGGAGCGGGTCTATCGCGACCACCGTCGGGCGCAGGGTGGCGGTGCGCGGGATGCGGCCGCTGATCCGGGCGGCCTGGAAGGCGCAGACGCCGCCGTCCGGCAGGCGCAGGTAGCCGCGGCCCGGGGTGTCCTCGGGGAGGGCGGCGGCGTCGCCGAGGTGGATCAGGAGGTCGGAGTCGGCCGGGTCCTCGGTGCGCAGGGCGATCCTGAGCAGGGCGGCCTCGTCCACCTCGGTGCCGGCGCTGTCCTCGGGCCGGCCGGTGGTGACCGCGAGGTGGACGCCGAGCGGGCCGCCGCGGCGGGCGACGGAGGCGAGCGCGCGGGCCAGCGGGCGGCCGGCCGGGGAGGTGGGGGAGAGCAGGGCGTCGTAGTCGTCGACGACGACGATCAGCCGGGCGGGGGCCGGAGCGGCCGGGGTGGTGGCGGCGGGACGGGGGCCCTCGGCGCTGCGCGGCGAGATGATCCGGGGCGCCGGGGTGGAGGCGGCCCCGACGGTGGCATGCACCGGCACCTGCGGTGCGTCCGCGCCCGCGCCCGTGCCCGCGTCGAGGATCCGGGCCGCGTGCCAGGAGGCGAAGTCCAGGCCGTCGAACAGCCGCTCCCGCAGGGTGAGTTCGTCCTCCAGGGCCTCGGCCGCGAGCAGCGCGGCCCGCGGGTCGGTGGCGGCGTTGACCCGCCCGGTGACGTGCGGGAGCTCGGTGCAGCCGTCCAGTCCGTCCTCGGTGGCCCGGCCCTCGATGAGGGTGACGGCCAGCCGCTCGGGCCGCTCGGAGACGGCGAGCGAGGCGACCAGCGTGCGCAGCAGCTCCGTCTTGCCGGAGCCGCGCGCGCCGCCGATCAGCAGGTGCGGGCCGCCCGGGTCGGGGGAAGGGAGGGCCAGTTCGGGGTCGGCGAGGTCGAGCGTGCAGAGCTCGTCCCGGGTGGTGCCGAGCAGCGCGGTGGCGGCGCCGATCCCGCCGGCGTGGGCGTCCCAGCGGGCGGAGAGCTTGGCGGGGGTGACGGTGTCGAGCTGGAGCAGGTCGAGCAGGCGCAGCGCGTCCGGGAGCGGGCCGCGGGCGGCCGGGGTGGCCTCGCGCAGTGGGGCGAGGACGCGGGCCAGGCGCTCGGCCCAGGCGTCGGAGACGGCGTCCAGCGAGACCTCGTGCAGGGTCTCGCGGCCGCGGGCGACGGGGCGGTCGAGCGAGAGGTGAGTGCCGACCTCGCCGGTGATCAGCGCGGTGGCGCCGACGCCGCGGGGGAGCAGTTCGGGCTGCTCGGCGAGGCAGATCGGGAAGATGCCGACTGCCGGGCCCTGGCGCAGCAGGAGGTCGAGTGCCTGGCGGGCGGCCTCGGTGGCCGGGCGGCCGTCGACCACGACGACGGTGGCGGGGTGGCCGCCGAGGCCGACCGGGCCGCTGAGCCGCGCGGTGAGCTCGGTGAGCCGGGCGGTGGCCTGCTCCTCGTCGAGGCCGAGCAGCAGGCGGCAGTCCTGGCCCTCGACGGGGCGCAGGTGGGGCAGCCAGAGGGCCCAGGCCCAGGTGTCGACGCGGTCCTGCGGGGCGCGGGCCTGGTCGGAGTCGACGACGACGAGGCTCAGGCCGCTCGGCGGGTGCAGGGCGGCGAGCTGGGCGACGACGGCGCGGGTGAGCGCGTCGAGCCGCTCGCGCGGGCCGCTGAGGCCGAGGCTGCCGGCGGTCTGCAGGTCGAGGGTGACGGGGACGGCGGGCAACGTCGTGCCGGGCGTGGTGCCGGGGCCGCCGGGGCGGTCGGCGGTGCCCAGGCGCAGGGTGAGTGCGTCGGGGTGGCCGGGGCCGCGCTCCCAGAGCCGGGGGCCGGGGCCGACGGCGTTGAGCAGGAGGGTGGCGAGGTCGGGCCAGCGTTCGCGCTGGGCGGCGGCCTGGCGGATCCGGACGGCGGCGTGGTGGCGCTCGGCGCTCTCCTGCCCGGGCGGTTCGGCGGTGCGGCCGAGGCGCAGCGAGAGCAGTCCGCGGCCGCGCCCCGCGGCGGGCTCGGGGGCGGCGGGCGGCTCGGCGGCGGGCGGCGCGGGCCGGACGGGGCCGGGGGCGGCGAGCTGGAGGTGCCCGTGGCCGTCGGGGACGGCGGTGCGGGCGGGCTCGGCGGTCCCGGGGGCGGCGAGCTGGAGGGTGGACTCGCCGATCCGCAGCAGGGCGCCGGGGTCGAGCGGGACGGCCTCCTCCTGCGGGCCGGGCGGAACGATCCGGCCGTCCAGGGTGGTGCCGTTGGTGGAGCCGAGGTCGCGGACGGTGACCCGGCCGTCCTCGGCGAGGTGCAGGGACAGGTGCAGCCGGGAGACGTCCGGGTCGTCGAGCGGGACGTCGGCCTCGCCGGAGCGGCCGACCCGGATCTCCCGGCCGTGCAGGCGGTGCACGCCGCCGGCGTCGGGGCCGCCGACCACGCGCAGTTCGGCGGCGGCCCGGGCGTCGTCGGGGTGGTCGGCGGTCGGGTCCGGCTCGTTGAGGCTGAGGACGGCGCCGTCGAGCAGCGGGGGGTGGCCGAGCAGGGTGTGCTCGTCCACCCGGTGCGCCCCGGCGTAGAGGTGTACGTGGGTGGCGGCCCGGGGGCCGCGCACGCCCACGGCGCCCGCGAGCGCGCCCGCGAGGGCGCCGAGCGCGGTACCGACGGGTGCGGTGACCAGGACGTCCACGTAGGGGATGGCGGTGCCGGCGGCGGTCGGGCCGCTGCGCGGTCGGAGGACGGTCAGCCGGATCTGCATCTCGCCCGCGGGTCCCTTCTGCTGATGTGAAGCCTGGTACCGCTGCTTCGCGGCTGGGGCGGCCGCTCGGCCACCCAAGAGTGGCGAGTGTCCATCCTGCCATCCGTCACGGACAGTCCGCGCACCGTACCGGATTTGACGATCTTGCGATGATCGCCATGTTGGAGGTGGCGGAGAGTCAGGTCAACCGGTGCTCCCGCGGCCGTCGGGACCCTTCCCTAGGGGATGTCCCCCAACCCGTCCCCGAGACCGGCCGCAAGGCCTGCCGGTCGCCTCTGAAACCCGAACGGACACCGTTAGAGTGGCCGCAAACAGGGGCCCGGCAGGCTCACCGCACCGGCGGAGGAGCGCCCCGCGCGGGCGGCACGGCGAGGAGTGCGACAGGTGCGGCCAGTCGGCAGCAAGTATGTGCTTGAGGAGACCCTCGGACGGGGGGCCACCGGCACCGTCTGGCGCGGGCGGGTGCGTGCGGACGCCGACGTGCCCGGCGCCGAGCCCGGGCAGGCCGTGGCGATCAAGGTGCTGCGCGAGGAGCTGGCGGCCGACCCGGACGTCGTGATGCGCTTCCTGCGCGAGCGCTCCCTGCTGCTGCGGCTCACCCACCCGAACATCGTCCGGGTGCGCGACCTGGTCGTCGAGGGCGAGCTGCTGGCCCTCGTGATGGACCTCGTCGAGGGCCCCGACCTGGCCCGCTACCTGCGCTCCAACGGCCCGTTCAGCCCGATCGCCGGCGCCCTGCTGATGGCCCAGGTCGCGGACGCGCTCGCGGCCAGCCACGCGGACGGCATCGTCCACCGCGACCTCAAGCCGGCGAACGTCCTGCTCGCCTCCGTCCTGGTCGACGGCACCGAGCAGATGCATCCGATGCTGACCGACTTCGGCATCGCCCGCCTCGCCGACTCCCCCGGCATCACCCGCACCCACGAGTTCGTCGGCACGCCCGCCTACGTCGCCCCGGAGTCCGCCGAGGGCCGCGCCCAGACCTCCGCCGTGGACGTCTACGGCGCCGGGATCATGCTGTACGAGCTGGTCACCGGCCGCCAGCCGTTCCAGGGCGACGGCCCGCTAGCGGTCCTCCAGGCGCACCTCGCGCAGGAGCCGCAGCGGCCCAGCACGATGCCCGAGCCGCTGTGGACGGTGATCGAGCGCTGCCTGCGCAAGGACCCGGCGCAGCGGCCGGGCGCGACCTCGCTGGCGCGGGCGCTGCGGGTGGTCGCGGCGGGCGTCGGCGTGCACGCCTCCCCGGTGGCCGTGGACGCGGC
>NZ_JBFBDY010000555.1:0-4087 GCF_040683475.1 Kitasatospora sp. NPDC093558
GGCCCTCCCCGGCTTGACGGCCCGCACCGGCACCGTCGCGCTCAGCCGGGCCCTGGCCTCCGGGGTCGCGATCCCGGGCAGCAGGAAGCGCCACAGCGACTCGATACGGTCGGGCAGGTCCGCCCGGCCCGAAGCGATCTGGGAGAACAGCTGCGTCCCGCTGTAGGCGCCGACCAGGATGCGGGCGAACTCCTCCTCGTCCACGTCCGGCAGCAGGTCCCCGCTCGCGCGCGCGGCGCGCAGCTGCTGGGCGAAGTGGTCCGCCCAGGCCTGGTAGGCCCGGTCGTCCTGGACGCCGAACTCCCCCTGCTCGACGGCGAGTCGGACCCCGGCCCGCAGCAGGGTGTTGGTCTGGAGCTCGAAGGCGATGTCGAAGGTGGTGTCGATCAGCTGCTGCAGCCCGTCCTCGCCCCGGGGCAGGTCCAGGTCGTCCGCCTGGGCCATCATCACCTCAACGGCCAGCGCCTCCTTGGACTTGAAGTGGAAGTACATCCCTCCCGGAGTCACCCCGGCCCGCTTCATGATCTTGCTGATGCTCGCACCGCTGAAGCCGAACTCGTCGAACACCTCGGCCGCCGCCCGGAGGATCACCGCCTTTGTCCTGATCGCCCGCTCCTGCTTCGGCTCCCTCACCATCGGATCCCCGCCTCCCCTCGACAAAGAAAACGAACACCCTTTATTTTATGGGGGCGGCGCTCGCCGCACTAGCGCAAGTCGAGCACGACACCAGGTCCCACATGACGTCCAAACGGGGGAAGTCCGTGACCACGACTGCTCATCAGCCCTTGCCTTGCACCCTGTCCACCGCCGTACCCAGGGAGTACGTGCACAAAGCGACCATGGCGGAGGTCCTGCTGACCGGCTGGCAGGTCGACCGCCGCGAGCCGGACACCTTCACGGCCACCGCGCAGTGGCCGCGCTCGCACAGCTACTACTACGCGGCCGGCGAGAGACTGCACGACCCGCTCCTGTTCGCCGAGACCGTCCGCCAGCTCCTGCCGCTGCTCTCGCACGCCGCCTACGACGTGCCGTTCGGCCATCAGCTGATCTGGGACCGGTTCAGCTTCGAACTGAACGCCGCGGCCCTGCACATCGAGTGCAGACCCGCGGAGCTGCACCTGCACATCAGCTGTCACGACATCACCCACCGCCGGGGTGTGCTGTCCGGCATGGCCATGGAGGTGGTCGCCTCACGCGACGGCGTGCACCTGGGCACGGCCCTCTCGCGGTTCACCTGCCACTCGCCGACCGTCTACGCCCGCCTGCGCGGCCGCCCGGACGGCAGCCCGACGGCCATCCCGGTGCCGCCGCCGCTCGCCCCGCACCACGCCATGCGCGACCGGCTGTCCGACGTGGTGCTCTCACACGCCGTCACCGCCAACCGCTGGCAGCTGCGGGTGGACACCGACCACCCGGTCCTCTTCGACCACCCGGTCGACCACGCCCCGGGCATGCTGCTGATCGAGGCCGCCCGGCAGGCCGGGCACGCGGCCAGCTACCCCAGCCACGGTGTACTCGTGGGCCTGGACAACGCGTTCGGCCAGTACGCCGAACTCGACGCACCGTGCTGGATCCAGGCCGCTCCGCTGCCCGGACAGCAGCCCAACGAGACCCGCCTGACCATCACGGCGTGCCAGCACGACCGGGAGATCTACTCCGCCGTCGCCACGTACGCCCACGCGCCCGCACTCTGAGACCGGGCACCTTGCACTGTGCACTCCTGCGGATCCCGTAGCGTCAGCCACGCTGCGGGGTCCGCGCTTTCGCGTTCCGGTGCCGTCGAGGGGGAAAGTCGCCGGCACCGTCTTGCCATGCACACGCCGAAGATTCGGAGTGCCCACCCATCGTTCACGATGCAGGGCCGATTTGGCAACCCCTCCTCCGAATCGAACAGCCGATGTTCGACTGCGAAGCGGGAACTGACGAACGGTAACCCTGGACCAGAGGTTTAGGCCCGGTCCGTCCGCCGCCGGCCAAGGGCGGCCCGGGGCGGCCCGCAGCGGCCGCCCCGCGCGGTCGCAGACCGTAGCCGCAAAGGGGGTAGCACAACTGTTGCCAAATTCATCGACATTCCTCAACAATTCGGGCATTTGGGCCGGTTGTCGGTGCTAGGCGGTACGGTCGGCTGGTGATCGTGACGTAGGCGTACCGCTTTGCGCTCGACCCGACGCAGTGTCAGGTCGATGCGCTGTTGCGGCATGCCGGGGCGGCGCGGGTGGCCTACAACTGGGCGCTCGCGCGGGTCAAGGCGAACCTGTCCCAGCGGGAGGCGGAGAGGTCGTATGGCGTCGAGGACCTGACGCCTGCGTTCGGCTGGTCGATGTACTCCCTGCGCAAGGCGTGGAACCAGGCCAAGGACGACGTCGCGCCGTGGTGGCCGGAGTGCTCCAAGGAGGCCTACGCCACCGGCCTGGACCAGCTCGCCACGGGGTTGAAGAACTGGTCCGACTCGAAGAAGGGCAGGCGCAAGGGCCGCCCGATGGGTTTCCCCCGTTTCAAGGCGAAGCGCAGGGCCGTCACGTCGTGCCGGTTCACCACCGGGGCCATCCGGCTGGAGAGGCGCACGCACGTCGTGCTGCCTGTGCTCGGCCGGATCAGGACGCACGAGTCCACCCGCAAGCTGGCCCGCAGGATCGAGAGCGGCACCGCGCGGATCAAGTCCGCGACCGTGCGCCTGGACGCCGGGCGCTGGTACGTCGCGTTCTGCGTCGAGGTCGAACGACCCGACACGGCGCCGCGGCGGCCGGATGCGGTGATCGGCGTCGACCTCGGCGTGAAGACCCTCGCGGTGTTCTCCGACGGCCGGCCCCCGGCCGAGAACCCGAAACACCACGACCACGCCCTCAGGAAACTGCGGCGCCTGTCGCGCACCGTCTCCCGCCGCACCGGCCCCGACCGCCGCACCGGCCGACAGCCCTCGAAGCGCTGGCTGCGCGCCAACGACCAGCGCAACAAGGTCCACCACCGCGTCGCCGACCTGCGGCGCGACGGCATCCACCAGCTCACCACCGAACTCGCCCGCGAGTACGGCACGATCGTGGTCGAAGACCTCAACGTCGCCGGAATGGTCAAGAACCACAGGCTCGCCCGGGCCGTCTCCGACGCCGGATTCGGCGAGATCCGCCGCCAACTCGCCTACAAAACCGTCTGGAACGGCGGCCGGCTCGACGTCGCCGACCGCTGGTTCCCCAGCTCCAGGACGTGCTCCGACTGCCGGGCAGTGAAACCCAAACTGCCCCTGCGAGTACGCACCTTCAGCTGTGAACACTGCGGCCTGGTCATCGACCGCGATGAGAACGCCGCACGCAACCTCGCTTCCCTCGTGAAGCGCCACGTCGCCGGGAGTGGCCCGAAGACACAAAACGGACGTGGAGCCGACCGTAAGACGGGACCCGGTCCCGCAGGTGGCAGTGAAGCGTCAACCTTGCACCGGCCCCCAAACCGGATCAGACGAGAACCTTTGCCCAGTGATGGGCAAATCCTTGAGATTCACTGATCTCTCAAGGAACGGTCACTCGCGCCGCTCGCGCAGGGTGGCGGCGGTGAAGGAGACGGCGAGCACGATGGCGAGGGCGACCAGGACCGAGCCGATGACGACCGCGGTCCAGCCGCCGCTGGTGAGGTTGTCCAGCTGCTCGCGGTAGGTGGAGGTCTGGGGTCCGGGCATGCCCTCGGAGAACGAGCCGCCGGTGCGGGGCCGGCAGATGTCCTCGGGCGACATGGGTTTGCCGTAGCAGGTGGGCACGGCGCCGTGGAGCTTGTGGACGCCGAGCATGAGCAGGCCGGCGCCCGCGACGAACAGAACGAGCACGATCAGCATGCCCCGGCCTTCCGTTTCCCCCGTGTGTGCCGGTGTCCGGCACCTTTCGCGCGACTGTACCCGGGAGGGGTTGACCGAACCCGGCCAAACGTCGACAGGTCGGTCACAGTCGAGTCAAATCGGCTGGGGCGGCGGCCCGTTGGGCCGACACTGTGCGGCATGAGTGCGACGCGTGGTGGCGTGGGGGCCCTGGTGGCCGTGTGTGTCGCCGTCCCCGCCTGCGAGAAGCCCGACGGCACCCGGAGCAAGCCCGCGCTCATGCAGTTC
>NZ_JBFBDY010000556.1:0-4080 GCF_040683475.1 Kitasatospora sp. NPDC093558
CACGGTGAAGGTGACGGGCGCCCCGGTGCCGTGGGCGGTCAGCTCGCCCTGGAGGGCCCAGGTGCCGGCCCGGTCGAGTTCGGCGCCGGTGGAGGTGAAGACGATGTCCGGGTAGTTCGCGGTGTCCAGCAGGGCCTTGGACAGGACCTGGCGGTCGCGGTTCTTGTTGCCGGTGTCGAAGCTGGCCGCGTCGGCGACGGCGTCCACCCGGCTCGCGGTGAGCGGCTCGGCGACGGAGACGGTGCCGCCGCGGAGCCGGAAGGTGCCGCGGACGGCGCCGAGGCCGAACAGGTGCTTCGTCGTGAAGGTGATCTCGGAGCGGGGGGCGTCGATGGCGTAGCGGCCCGGCGTCGGCGTTGCGGTGGTCATGATGACCTCCCTTTCACTTGAGTCTTCAAGTCAAACCCTGGGCCTTCCTGCTTGAAGGCTCAAGTGACAGCAAGGGCGAACCGTCACCTATTCCCCCGGACGGGCTCAGGCGAGGCCGAGCTGGCGGGCGATGACGGAGCCCTCCGCGTAGCAGTCGAAGCGCTTGATCCTGCCGTCGACCAGCTCGAACACGTCGCAGCACGGAGCGTCCATGCGCTTGCCGGTGGGCGGGACGGTGCCGGCCGGCAGCTCCAGCGGGCCGAGGTGCGTGCCCTGCAGGCGGAGCTGCACGATCACGACGTTCCCGGTGACGTAGAACCGTTCGAGCTCGCGGTGCATGTCGGGGAAGGCCCTCGCGTAGACCTCGACCGTCCGGCCGAGTTCCTCGGGACCGCGATAGGTGAGCGGGAGGGACATGTCGGTGAAGGTGCCGTCCTCCGTGAAGGCGGCGACCCAGCCGGCGACGTCCTGCTCCTCGGCGACCTGGTAGGCGGCGCGGATGATCTTCTCGTTGTCGTGGGACATCTCGGTCCTCCTGATCCCTGCGGTGGCTTGCGGTTGCACATTCACTTTAACCTTCAAGTCATCGTCAAGCGCAAGAGGCTGGGTGCAAGCAATTTTCACGAGAGTTGATCGCGGTGTGACCCGCCGATGACTTGAACCCTCAACGAGCCGGCGAGTCGATGCGCTGCAGGATGCGCTCGGCGTCCTGCCCGAGCCGGCGCAGCCGCTCGCCGGAGAGGTTGTCGACGACCAGGCGCCGGACGAAGGCCACGTGCGCGGGTGCGGCGGCTTCGAGCTTGGCCATGCCGGCGGGCATCAGGATCGCGTTCGTGAAGCGCCCGTCGGCCGGATCCGCCTCGCGCCGGACGTAGCCGCGCCCCTCCAGCCGCTTCACCATGTGCGACAGGCGCGACAGCGAGGTGCTGGTGTTCTCGGCGAGGACGCTCATGCGCAAGGTCCACTCGGGGGCCTCGGACAGCATCGCCAGGGTCATGTACTCGACCATGCTCAGGTCCGCGTCGCGCTGCAGCTGCGTGTCGATGGCCCACGGCAGCCGCGTCATCAGCCGCACCACCGACATCCAGGAGTCCAGCTCGGCCGGGCTGAGCCAGAGGCCGTCCTGCTCGTCCGCCCGCACCGCCGGGGCCTCGTCATGGGTGGTCACTCCCGCAGCGTATCAGCCGCACTCCGCGGACGATACGGGCTGCCACGGACACGAACCGAGCGTCGATGTCACTTGAACATTCAACCGCACCTCCATCTCGGGTTCCTCTCCACCACGTCTGCCAGGTGAGATCCGGGTTCCCCGACCCCGGCTCAGCGATCTACGCTCGCTCGCATGTCACAGCCAGTACGACTCCACATCCTGATCACCACCCTCCCCGGCCGCGGCCAGGAGCAGGTCGAGGCCTACAAGCGCCTCGCGCCCATCGTGCGGGCCGAGCAGGGCTGCCTGCAGTACGACCTGCACCGGGTCGTCGGCGATCCGGACCGCTTCGTCCTCGCCGAACTCTGGTCGTCCCGCGAGGCATTGGCCGCCCACGACGCCACCCCGCACATGGTGGCCGCCGACGCCGCCAGCCCGGCGTTCCGAGCCGGCCCGGCCCAGGTGCTCGAAGTCGAAGCCGCCCCAGTGGCCTGAGCCCCAGCGACCCCGAGCACCGCCGACCCCACCGTGAGCGTCCCCGGTGCGGGGCACGACGTCCATCTCGAACGCCCCGAGATCCTCAGCGGGCTGATTCGGGATTTCCTCGAAGCAGGCACCACGCCGACTGGCCGAATACTCGGCTGACCGCGCACCCGGACAGCCCAACGCGCCCACCCCGCCGACCCGGTAGCGGCGCGCAATCCCGGGTGTCCGGCCGTTGACGAAGCATCATGGCTTGCAAAACCGCGCCCGACGTACGACCACGAGGCAGCAGTGAGTTCGTGCACGGTTCGCCTCCGATAACACCCCCGGACCGGCCCGGAAGCGGCAGCGCCGGGAGTCACCGAACGGGCGCGGGACCCACGACGCAAGAGGAACCATGTTGCGAATGACAACCGGCCGGGCACGGCCGCTCAGAACGCTCGGCGCCCTGGGTGCCGCCATGGCACTGTGGTCCGTCGCGGTGCCGACCGCGACGACGGCGACGGCGAGCGAGACGGCACGGCCGAATCCCGCCGGCGCGCCGACGACCACCCACAACGTCCAGCCCTCGGTCACACGGGGGAACATCACGAGCTGTCCGTCGGGCACGACGACGTTCATCAACACGTCGGACCTGAGTCCGGGCAACCAGAGCCAGAGCTACTCGGCCGCGGGCACCATGTTCCAGGCGACGGTCGACCCGACGGGCACGTACCTGAGCTTCATCACCAACTCGCCGAACTTCACGGTCTACGTGAAGGGCGCGCCGGCCTACGACACGTACGACTACACGGGCACGCCGGGCCACCCGAACTATCCGTCGGACACGGGCCTGCACTCGCCGCTCGCGGCGAGCGGGAAGCCGGCGACGATCAGCCACTACCTGGTGTGCGGGCAGCCGGCATCGGTCGTTCCCCAGGGGTCGTGCGAGGCGTCGGGCTCGCTCTCCGCGTACGTCAACGGGTCCAACGTCACCGCGTACATCCCCAAGGGCGCGTGGAGCAGCGGCGCCACCGGGATCGACGTCGTGAACGTCGAGGGCACCAGCATCACCAACACGCAGATCCCCACGGGCACCGATGTCATCAACTCCATCGCGACGAACTCGGTGACCGGGCAGTCCGTGGCGACGGCGAACAACAATCACGTCTACGTCCTGAAGGGCACCGGGCTCGACCCCAGCGTGTCCCCCAACCCGCTGACGGACTCGGGCACCGGGACGATCAGGTTCTCCGGCGGCTCGGCGACGACCACCGGCGTCACGATGGACGCCGTGCACAACAAGGCCCTGGTGGGGCTGAGCATCGGTGGCGTGGCCGGGTTCCAGTACCTCGACCTCGCGACCAACACGTTCGAGCCGGCGTTCGCGACGCAGGACCCGGGCGGGCAGATCTCCGAGGACCCGCTCATCGACCCGATCCGCAACATCCTCCTGTCCCCGTCCGAGGACAACAACTACGAGATCGTGAACGTGGCGAACACCACCTCGCCGCAGTTCTTCGAGCACCCGGTGACGGTGAGCGGGGAACTCGACTCCGCCGCCGAGGACTGCTCCACCGGGATCATCCTGGCGCCCGCCGAGTTCAGCGGACCGTCCCAGGTCGTGATCGCGGACATCAACAACCCGGGCACCGCGCCGCAGGCCGTCTTCACCCCCGGCACGCCCGGGTCCTGGACGGCACCCGAGCAGGTCCAGACGCTGGCCGGCTCGTTCCTCAGTGCAGGTGCGTCCGGGGCGTCCGTGGCGCAGGGCACCCACACGGGCGTCATCTCCGGAGAGTTCGGCGGTGACGCCCTGACGGCCATCGCGCTGCCGACGACGTCCGGGGCGGGAGCCGTCCCGGCCATCAGCAACTGGACCACCTGTGAAACCGGCGGCGGCTTCAGCATGGGGCTGGATCCGCACACCCTGGTCGCGTACCAGTCGCCGAACGGCGGGGACGCCATCGCCCTCCTGGTCAACGACGGGGCGACCCAGATGGCGGCCGTGGACCTGACCAAGATGCTCGACGGCACGACGGTCCCCTCGACCGGCAACGTCTGCAACAGCGGCACCCTGCCCCCGGCTGCCGTGAACT
>NZ_JBFBDY010000557.1:0-4075 GCF_040683475.1 Kitasatospora sp. NPDC093558
TGCTGCCGGACGGCACGCGCATACCCCCGCGGACGCCGGGGCCGAGCCCGGCGGCGGCGAGGCGGCGGCGCAGCTGCGCGACCTCGGTGGCCAGGGCGCGGTAGCTGAGCACCGTGCGGCCGTCGTCGAGGGCGGGCTCGTTCGGGTGGCTGCGCACGGTGGCGTCGAGGATGTCGACGAGCGTGCGGGGGGCCGGCGCCGGGCGGCCGGCGAAGACGGCTCGGTCCGGGGTTGCGGTCTGTGCTGCGACCTGTCCTGCGACCTGTCCTGCGACCTGTCGTGCGATCTGTTCAGGGTGGCTCGGTTCAGCTGTCATGGCAGCCCCTGCGCTCCTCGTCCTCGCCCCGTTCCGATCGTTTCCGGCCCTTGGGGGCGGTGGGGTCACTCGCTGTGGTCGGGTGCCCCCACTCCGGGGCCGAAGTAGACAACCGATCGATGGTAGCTCGGCGTCGCAGGGGGCGACGGGTGCGCTACTGACGGGTAGCGGGCGCAACTCGGCGATGGGTGACCGAATCTGACTGTTCATCAGCTGTTAACTGATGGGTCGTGGTTCGGATGTGATGGCGCGTCAGATGTTTTGACGGACCGTCAGATAAAAATCGGCATCGTGAGACATGCCACACGGGTTGGTGCTCTATTCGGGTGGCGGGCCCGGGGTTTTCGGCCGGATCAGGGGATTTCCGGCCGTTGTCCGGGCCCGCGAGGGGGGTTCAGCGGGTTAGCGGAAGAGGGGCAGGTGTTCCTCCAGGAAGGCGGGGAGCGTTCGGGGGACCCGCCCGGTCAGACGGGTGATCGTCGGGTCCGGCTCTTCTTTCCGGTGTACCGCGAGCCGCTGGATCTCCACCACGTGGGTCGCCAGCCACTCCGGCATCCCGGCTCGCGTCATCAGGTGTTCGCGCAGCTCGTCCGGCGACAGGTCGACATACCGGACCGGCCGGCCGAGCAGCTCGGCGAGCAGCCCGGTCAGCTCCGCGTGGCTGTACGCCCGCCCGCCGGTGAGCTCATACGTCCCGCCCGCCAGCTCCGGCCGCGTGAGCACGTCCGCGGCGATGTCGCCGATGTCCCGCACGTCGATGTAGTTGCAGCGCGCCCGCTCCATCGTGCCGTGCACCACCCCGGCCGCGGCGATCCCGGGCGCGAGCAGGAGGAGCTTCTGCATGAACGCGTACGGGCGCAGGATGGTCGTGGTCGGGGTGGCGGTGGGGGTCGCGGCTGGGGTGCGGAGGTGCTCCTCTATGAGGTGGTGTCCGCGTGAGACCGCTACGGGGGACAGCGGCTCGGCGGCCGGGGCGGAGATCTTGACGATGTGCTCCACGCCGCACTCCCTGGCGACGTCGATCGCACGCAGCTCGTGCTCGACCTGCTGCGGGCCGTTGGCCATGGTGAGGAACAGCTGGTGGGCTCCCCTCAGTGCGTTGCGCAGCGACTCGGGGTCGGCCGCGTCGGCGAAGACCGGCTCGGCGAGCCTGCGGGTGTGCTCGTCGAGGGACGCGGCCAGGCGGGCGGGGTCGCGGCTGAGTACTCGGGCCGGCGCGCCCATCGCGGCGAGGCTCCGGAGGGTGGCTCCGCCGGTGGCGCCTGCTGCGCCCATGATGACGATCACGAGGTCTGCCTTTCGGGGGTTGGGTGGGGTGTGTGGGTTGGGTGGGGCGTGTGGTTTGGGTCGGGTGTGGGGTTCGGGTGGCGGGTGGGGTTTGGGCGGCATGCCCGCCAGCGGAGAGTGATGAGTGTTGCGGCGATGGCCGAGGACACCGGCAGGTCGACGGGGAGACGGCTGGGCCAGGCTCGGTCGGCCAGCGCGGGTATGTGGGGCAGCCACTGCGCTCCTGCCAGGCCCACGACTGTGGCGACCGCTGCTGCGCCGATCGCGAGGACGGCCGCCACGACGATGCGGGGCGCGCGGGCTGACCAGGCGTCGGCTGGGCGGCGGCGCAGCCGGGCTCCGATCAGGGCTGCCACGATCGCTGACGTGCCGGCGATCGTCGTGACTGCGGCGACCGTCAGTTCGGCCTGGCGCGTCGCCACGCCGCCCGCTCCGGCCATCAGGGCGGGCATGACGTAGGCGGTCGCGACCTCTCGCCAGAGCGCGAATCGTGGGGGTGCGCCGGGGGCCTTCTTGCTCATGGGCTTCCTTGAGGATAGTGATTAGGTGCCTAATTATTTGGGCGTGGGATGGGCCGCAGCTGGTGCGGCCGCCCGGGAGGGAGGGGGAGGGGAAGGGAGGGGGTGAGGGGGAGGGAGTTAGTCGGCGGTCAGGGCGTCGATGCCCTTGACCACGCGGGCCAGGAGATCGAGGAAGGTCGTGCGCTCCTCTTCCGAGAGGCCCCCGACCATCGCCTGCATCCGCTCGTAGTGCTCGGGTGCCAGGTCGCGCAGCCGTTGGGCACCCCGCGCGGTGAGGATCACCACGTTGCGCCGCCCGTCCTCGACGGACGGGCGGCGGGCTACCAAGCCCTCCCGTTCGAGACCGTCGACCAGCCCGGTCACGGTCGCCCGCGACACGCCGAGGCTCTCCGCGAGCTCGGAGGGCGACTTCTCTCCGCCGTGGTCCTCCAGGTCGGCCAGCAGCCGGTACCGGCCGGTGGACAGCCCGAACCGGCCGAAGTGCACCTCGCCCGCCTGTCCGATCCTGGCGCCCGCCGCCATCAGCCTGGCCGCCACCAGGACCGCCTGCGGGTCGGCCGTGAGGCCGTAGCGGGCGATCTGGCGGCGCGCCTGGTCGAGCGTGGGGGCGCCTTGGCCGGCGTCGAGGGGCTGCGTCATGGATTTAATATGGCGCCTAATCAGTTGTCCGGTCAAGCCTGGTGGGGGTTTGTTGCCCTGGTGGCACTATGCGGCGCTTGGTGTGGGGGTGATGCGGGGTGCGGTCCAGTCCGCGTGCTTCAGGACGGTCCTCACCATCGCTCCCGGTGGGGTGAGGCGGATCGCCGCGTTCCGCAGGCCCACGGCGATCGGGTTGGTGAGCTGCTGGCCCATCCGGCCTGCTCGGCGGGCGTCCCTGGCCACCGTCAGGGTGCGGGGGCGGCGGGCGGCGTCGTAGCGGGTCAGCGCGGTGGCGATGGTGGTCTTGGTGGCGGAGGAGGAAGCCGTGGTGGCGGCGAGGGCGGCGGTGAGGGTTACTGCGTCTTCCAGTGCCTGGCATGCGCCCTGGCCCAGATGCGGTGTCATCGCGTGGGCCGCGTCGCCGAGCAGGGCGATCCGGCCGACCGCGAAGGACGGGATGGGTGTGACGAGCTCGTTCACGTCGTGGTGCAGCACGTCTTCCGGACGGGTCGCCGCCAGCAGCGCCGGGATCGGGTCGTGCCAGCGGGCGAACCTTCGGCGCATCTCGTCGAGCGGGTCCCGGTAGCGCAGGCCGGCCGGGGCGTTGAGCGTGGCGTGCCACTCGGCCCGGCCGTCCGGGAACCCGATGTGACCGAACTCGGCGCCGTGGCCCCATGTCAGCGCGAAGTCGTCCGCCAGGCCTTCGATCGGGCGGTCCGTGATCGCCCGCAGGACCGTCGACCCCGCGTACACCGGGCCGGGGTGGGACGGGAACAGGCGCCGGCGCACCTTGCTGTTGATCCCGTCGGCGGCCACGACGAGGTCCGCTTCCAGGGTGGTTCCGTCGTAGGTCACCCGGGCTTTGTCCTTGCCGTCGGTGACTTCGGTGACCTCGGAACCGATCACCAGGTGCTCGGGCGGCACCGCGGCGCGCAGGATCCGGTGCAGGTCCGCCCGCGGGATGCCGACGATCGGGGTGCCCAGCTCGCGCTCCAGTGCGGCGCCGTCCATCATGGCGAGCCGGCGGCCGTCGGGGGTTCGCGTTCCTCCGGTGTATTGGCGCCGCGACGTCGCTTCGACGGCTTCGGCGACGTTCAGGGTCGCGAGTGCGCGCATGCCGTTGGCGTGCAGGGAGATTCCGGCGCCCGCGTCGTCCAGGACCGCGGCTCGTTCGACGACGGTCACGTTCCAACCCACCAGCCGGAGCCCGATCGCGGCGGCCAGGCCGCCGATACCGCCCCCGACCACCACTGCGGTGTTGTTGCTCATGGCTGGTCCTTTCGTGGTGCCTTCTACATCTGTAGAAGGGAGG
>NZ_JBFBDY010000558.1:0-4047 GCF_040683475.1 Kitasatospora sp. NPDC093558
GCAGGCCCAGGCGTTCCTGCACGGCCGGTTCGCGCAGGAGTTCGGGCAGCGCTCGAAGCAGGACCGGCTGCTCGGCGTGGCCGCGTCGGCGGACCGGGTCGTCTCCGCGTGGTCGAACGTGCGGCTGCTCAGCGCCCACGCGCCGGCCACGGCCGGGATCACGGAACTCATGGTGCGCCGCGGCGCCGAGCTGGTGCACGCGTACGAGCAACTGGCTGTCGACTGGCGACTCGCCCTGTCGACGGAATGGACGGACGTCTGATGAGTGGGGGGCCTGTGGGGGAGCTTGCGCTCACCGGCGGCGAGCCCGTACTGGGGTCGCTCGCGCCGGTGGACTGGCCGAGAACGACGGACGCGGACCGAGCGGCGGTGCTGGCCGTGCTGGACTCGAACGTCATGGTCTCCGACCGGACCAGCGCGGAGACCGCCGTCGAGCGGCTGGAACGCTCCTGGGCGGAGTACCTGGGCGTGCGGCGCTGCGTCGGCGTGAGCAACGGGACGACGGCCATCGAGCTGGCGCTCCTCGCGCACGGCGTGGGCCCCGGCGACGACGTCGTCGTCCCCGCGCTGACGTTCGTCGCGACGGCGATGGCCGTGGTACACGTCGGGGCGACCCCGGTGTACGCCGACGTCGACCCGGTCACGTTCAACGTGACCGCGGACAGCGTGGCCGCCGTCATCACCGAGCGGACCAAGGCCGTCGTCCCGGTCCACCTGCACGGGCTCAGCGCCGACCTGGCGCCGATCGCGGAGGTCGCGCGCCGCCACGGCTGCGTCGTGATCGAGGACGCCGCCCAGGCCCAGGGCGCCCGGTACCACGGCGTCCCGTCCGGGGCGTCCGGCAACACGGCCACGTTCAGCCTGCAGATGACGAAGAACCTCCCCACCTGCGGGGAGGGCGGCCTGGTCGTGACGGACGACGAGCGCGTCGCCGAACGGATCGTCCAGCTGCGCCAGTTCGGCGAGACGATCCGCGCGGACCGCCCGCGGCGCTACGTGAGCCACCGGCTGGGCTTCAACGCGAAGCTGAACAACGTCCAGGCGGCCTACACGGCCAGCCAGTTGGAGCGGTTCGACGAGTACCACGCGGCCCGGCGGGCCAACGTCGCGGCCTTCCTGGCCCGGCTGGCGGGGCTGGACGGGCTGGTGAGCCCGTCGGAGCCGGACGGGTACGAGCACGCGTGGCACATCCTGCGCTTCACCGTCGACTTCGAGCGGCACTTCCCCGGCGTCGACACCGCGACGGCGCGGAACGTCCTGATGAAGGCCCTGCGCGCCGAGGGCATGCCGGCCACCCGGTACCAGATGATGCCGCTGCCCGACCAGCCGGCGCTGCGCTCGCTGTGCCGCCAGGAGCCCGGGTCGTGGCCGGTCGCCCAGGACGTCGTCGACCGCAGCTTCACCCTGCAGCAGCGCCACCTCCCGCCGGACGCGGGGCCGTTGCTCCAGAGCTTCGCCGACGCCGTCGAGAAGGTCTGGTCGCAGCTGAAGGCCGTGGCGGAGCTCGCGGAAGGTGCGGGGCGCTGACCGGACCCGAGCACCAGCCGGAACCCGCGCAGCTGGCAGCCTGCGCCCGCACCATCCGCGAGCACATCGTCGACATGTGCGTCGGCCCCGAGGGCGGCCACCTGGGCGGCTCGATGTCCGCGGTCGAGATCCTGGTCGCACTCTTCTTCCACACGATGAACATCGACCCCGCCGACCCCGAGTGGAAGCAGCGGGACGTCTTCGTGCTGAGCAAGGGCCACGCGGCGATGGCGCTCTACGCCACGCTCGCCGAGCGGAAGTTCATCTCCCGCGAGGAGGTCGCCACCTTCTGCCGCCCCGGCAGCCGGCTGGCCACGCACGGCAACGTCACCGTCCCCGGCGTCGAGTTCGCCACCGGCTCGCTCGGCCACGGCCTCGCCCTGGCCAACGGCACGGCCTGGGCGCAGCGGCAGGCCGGCGCGCCGCCGGCGAACACCTTCGTGCTGCTCGGCGACGGCGAACTGCAGGAGGGCACGGTGTGGGAGGCGGCGCAGGTGGGCCGCGCCCTGGACGCGACCAACCTCGTGGCGGTCGTCGACGTCAACAACTTCCAGCAGACGGGGGCGGTGCGCGAGGTGAGCGACGGCGCACCGGTCGCCGACCGCTGGGCCGGCTTCGGCTGGCGCACCGTCGAGGTGGACGGGCACGACCTGGCGGCTCTGTGCTCGGTGCTGGACGAGGCGGCCCGCACCGAGGGGCCGACGGCCGTGGTCTGCCACACCGTCAAGGCGAGGGGCGTGGGCGCGCTCGCGGGCCGGGCCTCCTCGCACTTCGTCCGGCTGGACACCGAGCGGAAGCGGGCGCGCGTCCGGGCCAGCATGGGCCCGGCGCTCCCGCGGGAGACCACGAAGGGGGAGCCCGGCCGTGCCGGAGATCGCGCCTGAGCGGGTGAGCACCCGGGAGGCCTTCACCGAGGCCCTGCCGGAGCTCGCGGTGCGCCACAACGTGCTGGTGGTCGACACCGACACGGGCAGCATCAAGCCGACGCCCGAGATGGACTACGTCAACGTCGGCATCGCGGAGAACGCCGCCATCGGGTTCGCCGCCGGTGCCGAGCACTACGGACGGCGCGCCCTGGTGTGCACGTTCGCCGCGTTCTCGGTGAGCCGGGCGTTCGAGTTCATCAAGCTGAACGTCGCCTACCCGCGGCGCCGGGTGTGCGTCGTCGGCACGCACGGGGGCGCCAGCGGCGGCTGGCTGGGGCCGACCCACCACGCCACCGAGGACCTCGCGCTGATGAACGCGCTGCCGAACATGCGGGTGGTCGTCCCGGCCGACGCGCGCCAGGCGGTGTCCCTGCTGGAGCAGTGCCTGGAGTACGACGGCCCGACCTACCTGCGGCTCGGGCGCAAGGCCTCGCCGGTCTTCACGGGGCTGCCCGAGCCCGAACTCGGCGTCCCGCAGGAGGTCAGGGCCGGCCGGGACATCGCCCTGGTCGCCACCGGCCCCGAGGTCCTGGCCACCGCGCTGGAGGTCGCCGAGGGCCTCGAAGCGGCGGGGTACGGCGCGCAGGTGATCAACGTGCACACCGTCGACCCGGAGTCCGCCGGCGCCGTCGCCCGGGCCGTCGCCGCCGGGTGCCGGTGGCTGGTCACGCTGGAGGAGGCCTGGACGTCCGGCGGCATGGGCGCGCAGGTCGCGGCGGCGGCCGGGGCCCGCGGGATCCCCTGGCTCCCGATCGGCGTCTCCGGCTTCCTTCCGCCCGACAGCCACGACTCCCTGCTGGAGGCGAGCGGCCTCACCAGCGGGCCCGTGCTCCGGCAGGTGCTGGAGTTCGTCACCGACCCGGTCACCCAACCGGTCACCCAACCGGTCACCGACCCGGTCACCCATCCGGTCACCAACCCGTAGCGGCCAGAGGTCCGTTGCGGTCAGAGAAAGGACATGTGAGATGGACACACAGTGCATCAGCTGCACCGGCACGCTGGAGATACCGGCGGACAGCTACCAGGGCGAGATCGTGAGCTGCCCGGGGTGCGCCGCGGAGCTGGAGATCCACTCGATGGACCCGGTCGAGCTGGCGCTCGCGCCCGAGCCCGAAGAGGACTGGGGTGAATGAGCCGGGGAGGACGTCGGCGGGCCTGGGGATCCTCCTGTCGACCGTCCGCTACGAGGAGCGCAGGCTCCTGGACGAGCTGGAGGGCCGGGGCGTCCCGGCCGTCCGGCTCGACCCCCGCACGATGGCGTTCGCACCGCGGGACGCCGAGCGGCTGCGGGGGATGACGGTCCTCAACCGGGAGATCTCCAGCCAGCGCGCCGCGCTCGCCGCGGAGTCGCTGGAGGCGTTCGGCGCCCGGCCGCTGAACGACGCCGAGGCGACCCGGGTGTGCGGCAACAAGTGGTCCACCTACCTGCGGCTGCGGCAGTACGGTGTGCCGACGCCGGCGACGCTGCTGGCGCCGACCCCGGAGGCCGGCCTGGCCGCGGTCGCCGAGGTCGGCTACCCGGCCGTGATCAAGCCGCTGAGCTCGTCCTGGGGCAACCGGGTCGGCCTGATCGCCGATCAGTACGCGGCCGAGG
>NZ_JBFBDY010000559.1:0-4045 GCF_040683475.1 Kitasatospora sp. NPDC093558
AGGGCCTGCTGGAGAACCTCCCCCTGTGGGTGGACGCCTGCCGCGCGGGCCACCTGAGCTGGGGGATCTTCCACGGCCGCCGCGACTGACCGGTTCGAGCCGGATCAGAAGGCTAGCCAATAGGACATCGAGGGCTCTGTTCCGCTGATCCCTCGATCGGATGATTTCGCGTTTGAGTGATCCAGGTGACGCCCGGCCCGTTGCACCCGTCGACCACAACGGCCGCACCGGAAGGCAAACTGGAATCCGTTCGCCGTTGGCCCAACGGCCGCGAGGCTTCTCTACACTAGGGCCACCGCAGATCACTGAAGGTGATGGGATCGTCGCCCCAGCCCGGCCCGTCCGCCTCTGAGCGAAAGGCCGTCCCATGGCCCCGCGTCTGTCCGTCGTCGTCCCGGTCTACAACGTCGAGCGCTACCTCAAGGAGTGCCTCGACTCGATCGCGGGACAGTCCTTCGAGGATTTCGAGTGCGTCATGGTCGACGACGGCTCGACCGACGACAGCGCCGTCCTCGCCAAGGCCTACGCGCAGCGGGACCCGCGCTTCCGGCTCGTCCAGCAGGAGAACAAGGGCCTCGGCGCCGCCCGCAACACCGGCTGGCGCAACCTGACCCCGGGCACCGAGTACCTGACCTTCGTCGACAGCGACGACACCCTGCCGCCGCACGCCTACCAGCTCATGATCCGCACACTCGACGACACCGGCTCCGACTTCGCCACCGGCAACGCGATGCGCCTGCGCACCACCGGACTCACCCCCTCGCACGGCCACCGCCGCCCCTTCCGCGAGACCCGGCTGCGCACGCACATCAGCGAACTGCCCGCCCTGGTCACCGACCGCACCGCCTGGAACAAGGTCTACCGGCGCTCCTTCTTCGACGGCGCGGGCATCCTCTACCCCGAGGGCCTCCTGTACGAGGACGCCCCGGTCAGCGTGCCGCACCACTTCCTCGCCGAGCGGGTCGACGTGATCTCCGAGCCGATCTACCACTGGCGGGTGCGCGAGGACGGCGAGCTGTCCATCACCCAGCGCAAGACCGACCCGCGCGGCCTGATCGACCGGGTCCGCTCGATGGAACTGGTCCGCGAGTGGCTGATGGCCCGCCCCGAGCCGGAGTTCGCCGAGCACCTGCGCGCCTACGACCGGAACTGCCTGGTCGAGGAGATCCCGATGTTCTTCTGGTCCCTCCCGGACGGCGACCGCCCGTACTGGGAGGTCTACCAGCGCCACGTCGGCCGGTTGCTCGCGGCCATCGGCCCGGAGCAGGTGGCCGGGCTGAACGCCCAGCTGCGGCTCAAGTACAGCCTGACGCTGGCCGACCGGATGCGCCGCTTCGTGGCCCTCCAGCGCCTCCACCGCATCGTCCGCCGCACCCGCCAGGCCGCCCGCCGCTGACCCGGGGGACGGCAGGCGTGACCTTTGGTCGCGGCAGCCGTTGAATGGAGACGGAGTACGCGGTCGGCATTGCCACCAGTCGGCCTGTGATGCGGGCGGGGAGGAATCGATTCGGATGAGTTCGCAAGGCGAGGCCGCGCGGCCGCCCCACGTGGAGCAGCCGATCGTGGCCTCCGTGACGGTCTCAGGGACCGATGCCGCCCTGTTGCGTGAACTCGCGGCGGTGTTGGGGCGCACTCCGGAGGCTCTGGCACTTGAGTACGCTGCCGGCACCCTGAAGCTGCCGGCGGACGTGATCGGCGAGGGCGAATTCGCCGACTGGGCGCTGTTCGACGGGCCACACGACCTGGCTGTACAGGATCTCGCCTAGGGCTGCGTGCCTCGGGTGCGGTGCCGGGTTCGGCGACGATCCGGGGTTTGCGGTCGCGGTGGATTGTAGGCACAACTTCTTCACAATGTTCCGCCGCCCCGGTCGGTTCCGGCCCCGGTGAATCCTGTATTCCGCTTCGTCGCAAGGCTGTGACGCAGCAGTGACAGCCGTGTGCGGATTTTTGTTCGTTTCTCTCATGTCGTGCACGTATCGTCGCCGCATGCGAGAGAAGCGGCGGGGAACAGGTGTGAGCAAGATCGGGGCCGGTGTGCGGCTGCTCGGTGTGAGTGGCATTGCCGGGGTGGTCGTGGCGGGCATAGCGCTGCCGGCCGTGGGGGCGGTCGGGCTCGGGGCGCAGTCGGCGGCCGACGACTTCCAGAACCTTCCGGACGACTTCAAGACGCCGCCGCTGTCCCAGGCCTCGACGGTGTACGACGCTCAGGGCGGCGTGATCGCCACCGTCTACGACCGCGACCGCACGATCGTCCCGGGGGACCAGATCTCCCCGCTGGTGAAGACGGCCCTCGTGGACATCGAGGACAACCGCTTCTACGAGCACGGCGCGATCGACCTCAAGGGCGTTCTGCGGGCCCTGAACAAGAACGCCGCCACGGGCAGCACCCAGGGCGCGTCGACCCTCACGCAGCAGTACGTGAAGAACGTCTTCGTCGAGGAGGCGGGCGACGACCCGGAGAAGGTCGCGGAGGCGCAGCGGCAGACGGTCGGCCGCAAGGTCCAGGAGCTGAAGTACGCGATCAAGGTCGAGGAGACGCTCAGCAAGGACCAGATCCTCACCAACTACCTGAACATCACGTACTTCGGGGAGAAGGCCTACGGCATCGAGGCGGCGGCCCACCGCTACTTCGGTGTTCACGCGAAGGACCTCACCCTCCCGCAGGCCGCGCTGCTGGCGGGCCTGGAGCAGTCGCCGAGCGGCTACGACCCGGTGGCCCACCCGGACGACGCCAAGAGCCGGCGCGACACCGTGCTGAAGAAGATGGCCGAGTTCGGGCACATCACCAAGGACCAGGAGCAGCAGGCGATCGCGAGCCCGCTGGGGCTGAACATCCAGGCGTCGCCGCAGGGTTGCATCACGGCCAAGCAGGGCGAGGGCTTCTTCTGCGACTACGTGCGCCAGGTGGTGCTGACCGATCCGGCGTTCGGGAAGAGCACGGCCGAGCGGAAGGCGCTGTGGAACCGCGGCGGCCTGCAGATCCGCACGACGCTCGACCCCAAGGCGCAGGCGTCGCTCAACGACTCGGTGACGAGCCACGTGAACCCGGGCGACCTGGCGGCGACGGCGATGAGCATCGTCCAGCCCGGCACCGGCAAGATCCTCGCGATGGGCCAGAGCCGCCCGTACGGGGTAGAGGACGCCAAGCACGAGACCCAGATCAACTACAACGTCGAGAAGTCGATGGGCGGCGGGGCGGGCTTCCAGACCGGCTCGACGTTCAAGCCGATCGTCGCGGCGGCGGCGCTGGAGGCCGGCATCGCGCCGAACCAGAGCTACACGACGGACTACAGCATGGCGTGGCCGGCGATGAAGGACTGCAACGGCGGCAGGTTCCCGTCGACCGAGCAGCTGCACAACGACAGCCCGAGCCTCAAGGGCCAGTTCGACATGAAGACGGCGATGGCGCAGTCGGTCAACACGTACTTCGCGAAGCTGGAGGCCGACGCCGGGCTGTGCTCCGTCGCCCAGATGACCAACAAGCTGGGCATCTCCGCGCAGGCGGGCGGCGAGAAGCTCCAGGTCGTGCCGTCGATGACGCTGGGCAGCAACTCCCTGACGCCGCTGGAGATGGCGAACGTCTACGCGACGTTCGCGGCGCACGGCACCTACTGCAAGCCGACCGCGATCACCGCGGTGACCGGCCCGGACGGCAAGCAGCTGGCGGTGCCGGGCGCGAACTGCACCTCCGTGATGTCCTCGGACACGGCCGACACCGTCACCACGATGCTCAAGGGCGTGGTCGAGGACGGCACCGGCAAGCCGGCCGGCCTCTCCGGCCGCGACAGCGCGGGCAAGACCGGCACCACCAACGGCAGCCGCCAGGTGTGGTTCGTCGGCTACACCCCCGAGATGGCGGGTGCGACCGTCGTCAGTGACACGGCCGTGCAGAAGCCGCTGGACGGGCAGCGGATCGGCGGCAAGGTCGTCGACCAGGCCTTCGGCGGCACGCTGGCCGGGCCGATCTGGAGCGACGCGATGAACGGCGCGCTGGTCGGCGTCTCGCCGGGCACGTTCACTACGGTTCCGCTGCCGTAGCCGTGGC
>NZ_JBFBDY010000560.1:0-4045 GCF_040683475.1 Kitasatospora sp. NPDC093558
CCGGGCGCTGGCCCGCGAGGCGGCCCGGAAGTCCCTGGTGCTGCTCAAGCACACCCCGGGGCTGCTGCCCCTGCCCCGGGCCGGCCGGGTGCTCGTCACCGGCAGCGCGGCCGACGACCTGGGCAAGCAGTGCGGCGGCTGGACCCTCACCTGGCAGGGCGACGACCTGGAGCGCGCTGACCTGCCCGGTGGCGCCACCATGGCCGACGCCGTCCGCGGGATCGTCGGCGCGGCCAACTGCACGGTCGACCCTGCGCCGGACCTCACCGATCCAGGAGACTACGAGGACTACGACGTCGCGATCGTCTGCATCGGCGAGGACGCCTACGCGGAGATGCGCGGCACCGTCCGGCCGTGGCGCTCGATCGGCTACGCCGACCTCAAGCAGAGCTACGCGCGGGACCTGGAGCTGCTGCGCCGCCTGCGCGCGGCGGGTGTGCGCACGGTCACCGTCCTCTTCACCGGCCGTCCGCTGTACTGCACGGAGGAGATCAACCTCTCGGACGCCTTCGTGGTCGCCTGGCTGCCGGGTCCGTACGCCCAGGGGGTGACGGACGTGCTGTTCGCGGCGGAGGACGGTGCGCCCGCCCACGACTTCCAGGGCCGGCTGCCCTCCTCCTGGCCGAGGACGCGCGACGCCAGCGCCGTCAACGCCGTCCCCGCGCACCTGCCGGACTACCGCGTGCCGACGGAGGAGACGGCGCCGGAGGGCGCCCACACCCCGCTGTTCCCGTTGGGCCACGGCCTGTCGCTGCACGACCCGGCGCCGCCCGGCGAGCCGCTGTCGCTGCACGTCCCGCCGCCCGCGCCCCCGGCACCACGGGTGAGCGGCCCCCTGCGCGTCCTCGACGCGGAGGGCACCCCCTACCGGCTGCGGGTCGGCGGGCACAACACGTGGTCCCGGGAGGACGTCGGCCTCCACAAGCCGATGGACTGCCTGATCGTCCAGGCGACGCCGTTCCCCACTCCGGACGGGACGGCGCTGCGGCTGCGCTTCAAGGGCCACCCGGCCTTCGTGTATGCCGAGTCCCCGTCCGGGCTGCCCGCCGACCTGCGCGGGTACCTGGAGGCCGGGGCGCACCTGCGGTTCGCCGTGCGCGTGCTGCAGCCGCCCTCCGCCCCTCTCTACCTGGCCTGCCACGACGACTTCCCGGCCCAGCCCGGCGTCGACCTGGCGGTGCGGCTGCGCGCGGCGGGGCCGGAGGCCTGGACCACCGTCTCCGTCCCGCTGACCGAACTGGCGGCGGTCGGCACGGACCTGCGGCACGTCGACGTGCCGTTCATGCTCTACACGGACGGCACGGCGGAGCTGGAGGTCGCCGACGTCTCCTGGTGCCTTCCGTAGCACCGCTTCCGGCTCCGGCTCCGCGTACGTGCGTGCGCGGAGCCGGAGCCGGGGCCGGTGTGCGTGTGGCGACTCAGCTGCCGGGGTTCACCGTCGGGAACAGCTGGGCGAAGGTGTCGAAGGCGGTCGCGATGTCCGCCTCGGCCCAGAACCGGTGGTAGGTGAAGACCGGCGCGGCGCCGCCGTCGAGGTAGCTCTGCACCTTGGACCACTGCGGGTCGCTGGTGTACCAGGGGCGGATGGACAGGAAGGTGTTGCTCGACGAGCTGATCTTCGTACCGTCCGGGTAGGTGCCGGTCCAGCCGGGCGGGATGTACAGGCCCTCATGGGTGGTCGGCGAGTACGCCTGCGTGAAGCGGCTGTAGTCGGCGCGGGTCTCGGCCGCCGAGTAGCCCAGGCCGTCGGTGTACTTCGCGTGCAGGGTGTCCAGGATGTTCTGGGCGAACTTCCGGGCGGTGCTGCTGCCGGACTTGGCCGCGTAGTACGAGATGGTCTTGGCCAGCGAGCCGGCCACGCCGACGTCGGTGGCGGTGCCGCTCGCGGTGACGTGCAGGCCGGCGTTGCCGCCGGGGCTGGTGGCGCTCCAGGTGTCGGGTGCGCCCGTCCAGGAGAGCTTGTCGGGGGTGGTCAGGGTGCCGGTGGCCGGGTCGGCCTTGGCGACGGACATCGCCCACGGGACCCACTTGTCGAGGATGGCCTTCGCCCGGGTGTCGCCGGTGGTGTAGTAGTACTCGGCGAACCGCTCCATCGACCAGGTCTGGAACCCGAACCACTGGTTGGAGGCCGGGTCGTGGTACTCGGGCTGCCAGTCGTAGTACAGGCCGTAGAAGGTCGGGTCGCCCGCCGGCGGTGGCGCGTCGTCGCCGTAGTTCCCGCCCCAGCTGTTGGTGGCGCCGCCGGCGATGCCGCCCTCGGTGGACTGCAGCCACTGGAAGAACTGGAGCTGCTTGTCCAGGCTGCCCGCCCAGTCGGTGGCGCCGCTCGGCGAGAGCGGCTTCAGGCCGGGGTCGTTGGCGAGCACCCACGCGGCCATCGGGTTCTGGTAGCCCTGGTGGGCGGCGGAGCCGGAGATCCGCCACGACCAGCCGCCGTCGTCCGCCCCACCCCAGGCGAAGTACCAGGTGAGAAGGCCGAGTTGCTCGTTCGCCTTGGAGGTGCCGCCCGGGCAGGCGGTGGAGCCGAGGCAGTTGCCTGCCTGCTTGAAGTACTTGTCGTAGAGCGAGTAGCGCAGGTAGTCGCCGAGCTTGGCAGCCTTGGCCAGGGTCGCGGTGATGGCCGCGCTCTTGCCCTGCGATTTGGCGAACTGCTCGGCCCAGTAGGCAGCCTGGACCAGCCGGGCGTCGGCGTCGGGCGCGTCGGTGTACTTGTACTGCTTGCTAAAGTTGCCGCCGCCGTCGTTGAACAGGCTCAGGAAGCCGGAGCTGCTGTTGCCGTACTTGAACAGGTCGCAGTCGGGCTGCGGCACGGTCTCCCAGACCGACTCCTCCGGGCCGCGCTGGAAGGTGTTGATCAGGCTGGGCTTGCCGGTGCCGTCCTCGCACTGGCCGAAGCCGTACTTGTTGTCGGCGTCCAGCAGCCAGGCCGGGGCGTACACGTCCGCGCTGCCGTAGGAGCTGCTCAGCTCGGCGGAGAGCGGGTCGGTGCCGACCGGCACGCCGGAGCTCAGCTTGACCGGGTACTGGTCCGGCTGGGCCTTCTCGGGGCCGTACGTGCCGGGCTTGGCCGGGTTGTAGGTGCTCTGGCCGGGCTGCTGGGCGTGGCTGGGGATCAGATGGGTCTCCAGGCTGGTCCAGGCGTTGTTGAAGCCCGTCCAGTCGCCGGTGACCCGGCCGTAGTCCGCCTCCAGCCACAGCCAGTAGCTGTACGTCTCGGAGGTGGTCTCGTGGCCGTAGTCGGGAGCCTCGACGATCAGGGTCTCCACGGCGTGGTACGGGATGCCCTGCGGGCTGAAGTAGCCGTTCGCCGGATTCTTGATCTTGCTGTAGAGGTCCAGGAAGTACCGGTCGTAGCCGGACGTCGCGGCCGCCTCGGTCACCGTGACGGCGCCGGAGCCGAAGCCCGTCGCGGAGGCGGTGAAGGTGGCGGTGCCGCCGACCTGGGCGGCGTCGGTGCCGGCCGCGACGGTGACGGTCTGCGGAGTGTTCCAGTTGGCGGGGGTGAAGGTCAGGGAGGCCCCGGAGGTGACGCTCAGGTCCGAGTCGCTGCCCGAACGGGCCAGCGTCACCGTGGTGTTGGCGCTCGGCGCCTGGGAGAGTGCGACGCTGAAGGTCCCGGTGCCGCCCTGCTGGACGGCGAGCGAGGCCGGGCTGACCAGGACGCTCGGCCCGGCCACCTTGATCGCGACCGGAGTGGAGGTCGTGGTGGCGCCCGCGTCGTCGGTGGCCACGGCGGTGAGCGAGTAGTCGCCCGCCGCCACGTTCGCCCAGTCGATGCTGTACGGCGCTGTGGTGGCCGTGCCGATCAGCGTGTTGGTGCCGGCCGAGGTCGAGGCGTAGAAGTCGACCTTCGCGACGGTGCCGTCGGCGTCGGCCGCGGTGGCGGACACCGTCACGGTGGAGCCCGGGGTGAAGGTCTGCCCGGCGGCCGGGGAGGTGAGCGAGACGGTCGGGGGCTGGTTGGCACCGCGGCAGGGGGTGCCGTTGACGGTGAAGGCGGTGGGGGCGGTGTTGGTGGCGCTGTACGAGAAGTTGGCGCTGGTGG
>NZ_JBFBDY010000561.1:0-4044 GCF_040683475.1 Kitasatospora sp. NPDC093558
GGACGAGCCGCTGGACAGCCTGGATCTGCCCAACCAAGGCGCGATCGCCGGGCTGCTGGGGCGGGTCTGTCACGAGGAGGGGGTGGCGGTGGTGATGGTCGCGCACGACGTCAACCCGATACTCCACCACCTTGACCGGGTGGTCTACATCGCCGAGGGCGGTGCCGTCTCCGGCACTCCGGCCGAGGTGATCACCTCCGAGACGCTGACCCGGCTGTACCGCACGCCCGTCGAGGTGCTGCGCACGAGCGACGGCCGGCTCGTGGTGGTCGGACAGCCGGAGGCGCCCGCCGTCCACATCGACCGGCACGGTGAGGGAGGCCGCGATGGCCACTGATGTCATTTCGCTGGCCTCCGACGCGACGTCGCCGGTGTTCTCCTGGAACCTCCTCGCGGACTTCCAGGACATGTGGTCCTACCTGTCCATGGTGAACGCCTTCCGGGCCGGGCTGGTGGTGGCCGTGGTGTGCGCGGTGGTGGGCTGGTTCATGGTGCTGCGCCGGCAGACCTTTGCCGGGCACACGCTCTCCGTCGCGGCCTTCCCCGGAGCTTCGCTGGCCGTCCTGGCCGGCTTTTCCACCTCGCTCGGCTACTTCGGGTTCTGTACCGCCGCTGCGCTGGTGATCGCGGCGCTGGGGCGCAGGGGCCGGGAGAGCGGGGCGGAGGAGTCCGCGGTCACCGGTACGGTGCAGGCGTTCGCGTTGGCCTGCGGGTATCTGTTCATCAGCCTGTACAAGGGGCTGCTGGAGGGGCCGACGGCGCTGCTGTTCGGCGAATTCCTGGGCATCACCACCGGCCAGGTCGTGACTCTCGCGGTGATCGGCGCGGTGGTGCTGGCCGTGCTGGCGGTGATCGGGCGCCCGCTGCTGTTCGCCTCGGTGGATCCGGAGGTGGCAGCCGGGCGCGGCGTGCCGGTGCGGTTGCTGGGCACGCTGTTCCTGGTGCTGCTGGGCGCGGCCACGGCCGAGGCGAGCCAGATCACCGGCACGCTGCTGGTGTTCGCGCTGATGGTGATACCGGCCGCGACCGCGCAGCAGCTCACCGCCCGGCCAGGGTTGAGCCTGCTGCTGTCGGTGCTCCTTGGCCTGGCGGCGTGCTGGGCGGGGCTGATCGCGGCGTACTACCAGCCGTACCCGCTGGGCTTCTTCGTCACGGGCTTCGCCTTCGCCGCCTTCGTGCTCGCTCACCTGTTCCGCTTCGCCCGCGAGGCCGTCGGCCGCGCGGGGACGCCGCTCGCGATCGGAGACGCGGCATGAGTACCGTCATCAGTCAGGCGTTCTTCCAACACGCCCTGCTCGCAGGGACGTTCATCGCGTTGGCCTGTGGCCTGGTGGGCTACTTCCTGGTGCTGCGGGCCCAGATCTTCACCGGCGACGCCCTCAGTCATGTCGCGTTCACCGGCGCGATGGCCGCTCTGGCGGGCGGCTACGATCTGCGCCTCGGGCTGTTCGCCGCGACCATCGGGGTCGGCCTGCTGATCGGCGGGTTGGGTCGGCGCGGGCGCGCGGACGACGTGGTGATCGGCAGCGTCTTCGCCTGGATCCTCGGCTTGGGCGCCTTCTTCCTCACGGTCTACACCACCTCGCGCAGTGGCGCCCAGGGCGGCGCGGGAACGAGCGTGCTGTTCGGCTCGATCTTCGGCCTGCACGGCAACCAGACCTCCGTCGCGGTCGTGATCGCGGGCGCGGTGTGCCTGCTGATGCTGCTGATCGCCCGGCCGCTGCTGTTCGCCACCCTCGACGAGGCCGTCGCCGCTGCACGCGGTGTGCCGGTGCGGCTGCTGGGCTTCGGGTTCCTCGCTCTGGTCGGCGCGACCGCCGGCGAGGCCACCCAGGCGGTCGGCTCGCTCCTGCTGCTCGGCTTGCTCGCGGCTCCGGCGGGTGCGGCGATCCGGCTGACCGACCGCCCGTTCCGAGCGCTCGCGCTGTCCGCCGTGCTCGCGGTCGCGGAGATGTGGGGCGGGCTGCTGCTCAGTGCGGCGGCGCCGAAGCTGCCGCCGAGTTTCGCGATCATGACCGTCGCCACTGCGGTCTATGCGGCCACCTTCTTCGTCCGCTCGGCCCGCACCGTCCGCCCGGCGGCGGTCTGACCACGGGCGCCTGACGGGGGGAGAGGATGACCGACACCAAGCCGACCGCCATGGTGGCCGCCGACGAGCGGGGCGCACGCCGCCGGGCGGCCGACCGCACGGCCGTCCGCCCCGTCGCGGGTGACATCGAGCTGATCGGCCGGCCGACTCCGCGCCGCACCGAGGTCCTCCAGGCACTGGCCGGGTCCGAAGAGTTCGTCAGCGCCCAAGTGCTGTACGCCCGACTGGTCCAGGCCGGCTCACGGGTCGGCCTGAGCACCGTCTACCGCACCCTGACCGCCCTCGCGAAGGTCGGCCGGGCCGACGTCGTGCGCGACGCAAACGGTGAGCGGCTGTTCCGCTACCGGCCCGGCCCCGACCACCGGCACTACCTGATCTGCCGCGCGTGCGGCCTCAGCCTGCCGGTGGACTCGACCGCCGTGGAGGCCTGGGCCGAGTACATCGCCGAGATGTCCGGCTTCGACCAGGTCCACCACACCGTCGAGTTGGCCGGCGTCTGCCCCGACTGCCGTACTGCCGGCTGACCAGCGGTCGACCCCGATCAACTTCTCTACCGAGGAAGGCGTTCGCCATGCCCAGACCGGTCTCCCCGCGCCTCGCGGCGCTGTCGACCGCACTGAAGAACCAGACCCGTGAACTGCTCTCGCTGGCTGACGACGACATCGTCATGATCCGGCAACTCGACTGCACCGAACCGGGATGCCCTCCGGTGGAAACAATCGTCGCGGTGCTGCCGCCCTCAGGTGCCACGCGCCGCTGGACGCTGCGCCATCCCCTGGACGAGATCACCCCCGAACTGCTCGCAAGCGCCCTGACCGAGCCTCCGGGCGCTCCGGAAGGAGAATGACCATGACCACCCCCGACATCGACACCGCCGAGGACACTCGCGTCCCCGTCACGGTGCTGACCGGCTTCCTCGGCTCCGGCAAGACCACCCTGCTCAACCGCATCCTCACCGAGCAGCACGGGCTCCGAATCGCCGTCATCGAAAACGAGTTCGGCGAGGTCGGCGTCGACGACGCCCTCGTGCTCGACGCCGAGGAAGAGATCTTCGAGATGAACAACGGCTGCATCTGCTGCACCGTACGCGGAGACCTCATCCGCATCCTCGGCGCCCTGATGCGCCGCCGCGAACGCTTCGACCGGATCGTCATCGAGACCACCGGCCTCGCCGACCCCGCGCCGGTCGCCCAGACCTTCTTCATGGACGACGAGATCTCCTCCCAGCTGCGCCTGGACGCGATCGTCACCCTGGTCGACGCCGCCCACGTCCTCGAGCACCTCACCGAGGTCAAGCCCCAGGGCATCGAGAACGAGGCCGTCGAGCAGATCGCCTTCGCCGACCGGATCGTGCTCAACAAGACCGACCTCGCCACGCCGGAGCAGATCGCCGAGGTCACTTCCCACATCCGCGCGATCAACGCCCTGGTGGAGATCATCCCCGCCCAGCAGGCCAAGGTGGACCTCGAGCGGGTGCTCGACGTGCACGCCTTCGACCTGGACCGGGTGCTGGAGGGCGACCCGGCCTTCCTCACCGAGACCGAGCACCAGCACGACACCACCGTCACCTCGGTCGGCATCGACCTCAAGGGCGAGTTGGACGAGGAGCGCCTGAACTCCTGGCTCGGGCAGTTGCTGCGCACCCAGGGCGCGGACATCTTCCGCTCCAAGGGCATCCTCGCCATCGAAGGGGAGGACCGGCAGTACATCTTCCAGGGTGTCCACATGCTGCTGGAGGGCGAGAACGGCCGCGAGTGGCGTCCGGATGAGACCCGCCGCAACAAGCTGGTCTTCATCGGCCGCAACCTCGACCGCGACGCCCTCAACGCGGGCTTCACCTCCTGCCTCGCCGGAGTAGCCGCATGACCATCGCCACGTCGAACGCCCTGTGGACCATGGAGGTCGACGACGCGCCGGTCGCCGTCGCCACCGGCGGTGGCCTGGTCGCGATCGCC
>NZ_JBFBDY010000562.1:0-4044 GCF_040683475.1 Kitasatospora sp. NPDC093558
AGCGTTTCACGGTCACCCCGCAACTGCATGCCCGCCTCGTTCTGTGGTGCGGGAACGCGGCCGCGGTGCACCGTGAGCTCCTCGCCGAGGCCCGCGCCGCCGATGACGACCCGGAGGAGACGGACATGCCGGTGGCATGTGAGTTATCGCTGTAACCCTGTATGTGTGTCAGGCTCTGGCGTGCTCTCCCACTGATTGAGTAGGAATCAGATGGTTCGTGGATAGCTGTACTTGAGCTGGGTGTATTCATCTTGATCGAAGCACACGGTCACTGGCTGGTGCCTCTGACCTGCTATCCCACTGATTGGGCGAGAATCCCGGATCTATCGCGAGAATCCTTATGTGATTCGCTGTATGTGTGCAGGTCAGAGAGGCTACTCAGGAGGATGCCAGCAGCGCTGAGTGTGTGATGCGTGAGGTGCCACGCATCACTGGTGATGGCCCAGGGCGTCGCTCAAGCGATGCCGGCGCGCTCCTCGGGGCGCCTGTAGGCGGTCGCGCTCGGTGAGTGACGGTGTGACAGGTGAGGATGCACTGGCAAGGCGGTGGCCCAGGACGGGGCCGTGGGCGGAATCTGCCTCATGCGTCGTCGTTGTGTCCGACGTGGATGCGGGCGAGGCGTTCGAGGGTGATGTCCTCGTCGCCCTGCTCCATGGCGTCGATGGCGGCCTGGCAAACGAGGTGGGACAGGTGCTTGAAGTGGCCCCCGGTGCGCTTGTGCAGGTACTCCGCGTGCTTGGTCAGCGCGTGTTCGCTGAGATGATGCAGGCACAGGTTGTCCTCGAAACCCTTCAGGACCTTGAGCCAGACTTCCTGCTCGCTGGCCGTATGGCACTGGAGCGGGTCGAGCCAGGTCACGGGCAACGCGCTGCGGACCGGCTGCTCCTTCGGGAGGTCTGCGGAGGCGCCGGCTTTGACGCGATCCTTATTGACGCGTTCCTTGAGGCCGGTAGTTGCGTCCCTGAGCTTGTCGGCCTTCACGCGGGCGGCTTGGATGATGTCGGTGGCCCCGGTGCCGCAGAAGATTGTCCCGATGCCGAACTTGGTGCGGAGGTAGTCGAAGTAGTGCAGTGCGGGCCCGAGTTGGTCGGCGTTGGTGCGCTGGATGTCGTCGATGAGGAACATGCGGGTCTGCGCGCGTTCCAGGACGTGGGTGACCGGGATGCTCATGTCCGGCAGGCGTCGCTGGTCCCACAGCGCCTGGTCGTCCTTGGGGGGCGGGTTGAGGCCGAGGAAGTGGGCGATCTCCCAGATCCAGTTGACCTTGCCGTCGCTGTCGTAGGGGACGGTGATATGGACGACCGGGATGACGCTGGGGGTGGCCCGGGACAGGTCTTCTCCTTCCACCCAGGCTTGGTACTCCCGTCCGATAGCCCGTAGCAGGTAGGACTTCCCGGTGCCGGCGGGGCCGTCGATGACCCTGTCGAGGAAGCCTTCGCTCCTGTGCCTGTTGGCCTTGAAGGTGTGGAAGGCGTGCAGCAGGGCTTGCTCGAACTTGGGGTAGAGCACCAGCCGCAGGTGGCTGTTGTAGACCAGGCGGCGGTCGTCGTGCGAGAGGGGGAACCCGGCGGGGCTGCAGGTGGCCAGGTCCGGGCGCTCCACCTTCTCGCGGACGTGCGAGTTCCAGCCGTCCAGGGTGAACAGCCAGCGTGGCAGCAGCGGAGTGGTCTGTGCGTGCGTGAGCACGCGTTCGTCGAGGGCGGCGCGGCGGGCAGCGGGGGCTCTCATATGGCTCCTCGGGATGCGGAGTGAGCAGGCGACAGGATCCCTGGACTCACGCGAGAGGCTTCGGGGCGGGGCCGTCTGGCTGGGGAGGGACCTCGTGGTGGCTCTCCGAGGGCCGCATCGCGGGAGCCGGCGGCGACGCCGGGTTCCGGCCGGCCTGCGGGCGGTGTCCGGCGGGGGAGGACGAGTAGGCGGTGATCGTGCTCAGGTCGATGTCGGCCAGCCCCGCATACGGGTCGTCCTGCGGTGTCGGGGGTTCGTCTGGCGGAGGGACCGGGGTCGGGGGTTCCCGGTCGCGGCCGGCCACGGGAAGGGACGGGTAGGCGGTGATTGCGCCGAGGTCGACCTCGGGCAGGTCCGCATACGGGTCCTGTTCCGTCTCCTCGATCTCCAACGGCCGGCCCTGGAACGGGATGATCGGGCCGGTCCGTCGGCCGGGGCCCTTGCGGGTGCGGACGCGGCGCTCCCGCAGAGCGAGGGTGAGGGCCAGTTCGTCGACGGGCCGGCCAGCCTCCTGCTCCCTCAACTTGACCTCGTCCCACAGGTATTGCGTCCAGGGGTTGGTGAGCAGGTGCGCGTGGACGAAGTCGCAGCGGATCCAGTCCCCGTCGCCGCGGTGGTCGAACAGCCAGGCTACCTGCGGCCGGTAGGGGTCGTAGGAGGCCTGCCACCGGTCGCCCTTCTCCAGCAGTCCGGAGGGCTGCCTGGTCAGCTCGTGCAGGCGTCCCCGGGGGTTCTGGTAGGTGCGGTTGTCGATCTGGATGCCCTTGTCGGTGACCGTCACCCAGGCCGGCTCCAGCAGGTGACGGGAGTCCTCGGGGGACAGTGGGCGCGGCCGGTAGCCGGTCATCGCCACCAGGTGGTGGTACATCTCGTTGGGCGACAGCACCTTGCCCGGCGTGAAGGGGCTGCGCAGGCCCTTGTGGGGTGTCTGCTGGTACTCCAGTGCCAGCCACTCCTCGGCGCACTCCTGCAACTCGTAGATGGTGCGCAGTGGCTGGTGTTCGACGCCGCGCCCGCGCTGCTGGTGACTGCGCCCGGTCCAGCCGGCGACGTACTGGCTGAAGGAGTCGGCGAGGGTGGGGAAGAACCGCTCTCCGAGCGGCTTGTCGGTCGGGGTGTCCTTGCGGGCGTGCCGCAAGGTGATGCCTAGGAAGTCGCAGACCCGCTGGAAGTGCTCACTCACGTACGGGCTGCCCTGGTCGATGACGATGGTCCGCGGGTGGATGACCGGCCGGGCCGCGGTCGCCTCGGTGAAGCGGGGGTCGGCCTGCTGGAGGTCGGCGAAGGGCAGGGCCGAGACGGCGGCTGCGGTCAGCGGCGACCAGCCGGGCCGGGTCGGCATGGGGGAGAAGCACTGCGCCAGGGTCATGACCAGGTCGATGGTCTTGGTGGCGCGGCCTCCGATGCGAGGCCCGTCCGTGCGGCCTTCACCCCAGATCGCGGGGACGATCATGATGGCGGCCAGGGTCCTGGAGGCGACGTCGATCAGGCCGGTTGCCTCGGCGGAAATCACCTCGGCGTTGTCGCCGAGCGCCTTGATGTGCAGGGGAGTGGTGTCCATCTGCATCAGCGCACCCGGCTGCAGTGCGACGGTCGGGGTGTACGGGGCCGGGGGTTTGCTGGCCCGGCTGGACCGCTGCCGGGTCGTCTCCCGAACTTGCTTGGACAGGCCCAGCTCGTCCATGCGCTTGTAGAAGGTGGACTCCGGCAGCGTCAGCCGCACGCGCTCCTCGGGGTCCTTGAGTTCCTTGCTGTAGCGCTTGTTCAGCAGCTCCAGCACGGTCTCGTAGTAGCTGCCGATCGTTGCGCCCGACTCCCTCGCCCGGATGGCCACGGCCTCGTGTATGAGCGCGATCAGGCGCGGATCGGTGCGCCCGCCTGGCTTTCGGGCCTTGCCCTTGCGGCCGTCCAGGATCAGCACCAGCGGGTTCTCGTTCGCCCGCTTCCACCGCAGCCGCTTGACCTCCAGCATGCGGGCAGTGATGTGGATGTCCGCTGCGGCCAGTTCTGCCGACTTCGCCTCGTACCGCTGGGCCAAAGTGGTCGAGTCGGGGTCGTAGCCCGGGCGCGGAACCCGGTGCCCCGGGCGCAGCCCAGTGTCGACCTCCTTCATGTGCCGGTGCCACCACAGCGCCTGCGTGCGATCCACCTTGGAGGCCGCCTGCAGCACGACATTGAGGGGCGGCAGCCCCGCCGGGACCTGCGGTTCGCCGTCCCCGTCCAGGACGGCGAAGTCCCCGGCCGCGACCAGGGCCCGGTACAGACACGTCACCGGCAGAACGTCCTCGGCGGTCGGCGCCAACGTGACGTGCGGGC
>NZ_JBFBDY010000563.1:0-4036 GCF_040683475.1 Kitasatospora sp. NPDC093558
GCTGGCGCCTGGTGCTCGGCGGCGAGGCCGACGGCACCGGCTGCACCCTGCGCGGCCGCGACGCCGCGATGGACGGCGCGCTCGCCGCGCTCTACCGGGCCGCCCCCGACGAGGCCGCCCGGCCCGGCCGAGGGGGCCGCCGCAGCGCGGGGCTCGGCGGCTCGGCCCCGCAGGTGGCCCGCTGGCTCGGCGACATCCGCAGCTACTTCCCCTCCACCGTCGTGCAGTTGATGCAGCAGGACGCGATCACCCGGCTCGGCCTGGAGCGGCTCCTGCTGGAGCCCGAGATGCTCGCCGCCGTCGAGCCGGACGTCCACCTCGTCGGCACCCTGCTCTCGCTCAAGCACGCCCTGCCGGAGACCACCAGGGAGACCGCCCGCGCCGTCGTCGGCCGGGTCGTGGCCGACCTGGAGCGCCGGCTCGCCGACCGGACCAGGGCCACCCTGGGCGGCGCCCTCGACCGCAGCGCCCGGGTGCACCGGCCGCGCCACCGCGACATCGACTGGGACCGCACCGTCCGGGCCAACCTGAAGAACTACCTGCCCGAGCACGGCACCGTCGTCCCCGAGCGGCTGGTCGGCTTCGCCCGCGCCGGGCGCGCGGTCCGCAAGGACGTCATCCTCTGCGTCGACCAGTCGGGCTCGATGGCGGCCTCGGTCGTCCACTCGGCGGTCTTCGGTGCCGTCCTCGCCTCGATGCGCACGCTCGACACCCGGCTGGTCGTCTTCGACACCTCGGTGGTCGACCTGACCGAGCAGCTCACCGACCCGATCGACGTCCTGTTCGCCACCCAGCTGGGCGGCGGCACCGACATCAACCGCGCCCTCGCCTACTGCCAGTCGAAGATCACCCGCCCGGCCGAGACGGTCGTGGTCCTGATCAGCGACCTCTACGAGGGCGGGGTCCGGGACGAGATGCTCCGGCGGGTCGCCGCGATGAAGGCGGCGGGCGTCCAGTTCGTGGCGCTGCTCGCGCTGTCCGACGAGGGCGCCCCCTCCTACGACCACGACAACGCCGCCGCCCTGGCCGCACTCGGCGCGCCGGCGTTCGCCTGCACCCCCGACGCCTTCCCGGAGATCATGGCTGCGGCGATCGAGAAGCGGCCGATCCCGCGGCACCTGGCCGAGGGGGCCGTCCAGGGGGCCTGACCAGGCGGTGCGCGGATTCACCCGGACGTGCGAATCCACCCGACCGGCGGACCGGGCGTCCGTCGTGCCGCTTTAGGCTGTCTGTGACGGTTCTCACCAAAGACGGGCCGGTCCCGGGCGAAAGAGTCCCGTCCCACGGGGATAACCTGCCAGACGGACGTGACGCGCGTGTTGATTGACGTGTGCGCCCGTGGCTGTGTGGGCCGCAAGGCCGTACCTCTGCGTACCCGCACCGCCCCGACGACCCGCAGCGAAGATCCTGCCGTGGCACGCTCGTAGAGACACAATCCGCGACCACGAACAAGGACAAACACGTGGACCTGTTCGAGTACCAGGCGAGGGACCTCTTCGCCAAGCACGGCGTGCCCGTGCTTGACGGCGACGTCATCGAGACCCCCGAAGCGGCTCGCGCCATCGCCGAGCGCTTCGGCGGCCGCGCCGTCGTCAAGGCTCAGGTGAAGGTGGGTGGCCGTGGCAAGGCCGGTGGCGTGAAGCTCGCCGCCGACCCGGCCGACGCCGTCGCCAAGGCCGAGCAGATCCTCGGCATGGACATCAAGGGCCACACCGTTCACAAGGTGATGCTCGCCCAGACCGCCGACATCAAGGACGAGTACTACGTCTCGTTCCTGCTGGACCGCACCAACCGCACCTTCCTGGCCATGGCCAGCGTCGAGGGCGGCGTGGAGATCGAGGTCGTCGCCGAGGAGAACCCCGACGCGCTCGCCAAGATCCCGGTCGACGCCAACGAGGGCTGCACCCCGGAGAAGGCTGCCGAGATCGTCGCCGCGGCGAAGTTCCCGGCCGAGGTCGCCGACCAGGTCGCCGAGGTCCTGCAGAAGCTGTGGACCGTCTTCATCAAGGAGGACGCCCTCCTCGTCGAGGTCAACCCGCTGATCAAGTCCGGTGACGGCAAGATCATCGCGCTCGACGGCAAGGTCTCCCTGGACGAGAACGCCGAGTTCCGCCAGCCCGAGCACGAGGCCCTGGAGGACAAGGCCGCGGCCAACCCGCTGGAGGCCGCCGCCAAGGCCAAGGGCCTGAACTACGTCAAGCTCGACGGCCAGGTCGGCATCATCGGCAACGGCGCGGGCCTCGTCATGAGCACCCTCGACGTGGTCGCCTACGCCGGTGAGAAGCACGGCGGCGTCAAGCCCGCCAACTTCCTCGACATCGGTGGCGGCGCGTCCGCCGAGGTCATGGCGAACGGCCTGGAGATCATCCTGGGCGACACCGACGTCAAGTCGGTCTTCGTCAACGTCTTCGGCGGTATCACCGCGTGCGACGCGGTCGCCAACGGCATCGTGCAGGCCCTCGCGCTCCTGGAGAGCAAGGGCGAGGCCGTCACCAAGCCGCTCGTCGTCCGCCTGGACGGCAACAACGCCGAGCTGGGTCGCAAGATCCTGACCGACGCCAACCACCCGCTGGTCCAGCAGGTGGACACCATGGACGGCGCCGCCGACCGCGCCGCCGAGCTGGCCAACAAGTAAGGAAGGGGACTCTCACACCATGGCTATCTTCCTTACCAAGGACAGCAAGGTCATCGTCCAGGGCATGACCGGCGCCGAGGGCATGAAGCACACCCGCCGCATGCTCGCCTCCGGCACCCAGATCGTCGGCGGTGTCAACCCGCGCAAGGCCGGCACCACGGTCGACGTCGACGGCACCGAGATCCCGGTCTTCGGCTCCGTCGCCGAGGCCATGAAGGAGACCGGCGCCGACGTCTCGGTCCTCTTCGTCCCGCCGGCCTTCACCAAGGCCGCCGTGGTCGAGGCCATCGACGCCGAGATCGGCCTGGCCGTCGTCATCACCGAGGGCGTCCCGGTGCACGACACCGCCGCCTTCTGGGCCTACGCCGGTTCCAAGGGCAACAAGACCCGGATCATCGGCCCGAACTGCCCCGGCCTGATCAGCCCCGGACAGTCGAACGCCGGCATCATCCCGGCCGACATCACCAGCTCCGGCAAGATCGGTCTGGTCTCGAAGTCGGGCACCCTGACCTACCAGCTCATGTACGAGCTGCGCGACATCGGCTTCTCCTCGGCCGTGGGCATCGGCGGTGACCCGGTCATCGGCACCACCCACATCGACGCCCTCAAGGCGTTCCAGGAGGACCCGGAGACCGAGCTCATCGTCATGATCGGTGAGATCGGCGGCGACGCCGAGGAGCGTGCCGCGGCCTACATCGCCGAGCACGTCACCAAGCCGGTCGTCGGCTACGTCGCGGGCTTCACCGCCCCCGAGGGCAAGACCATGGGCCACGCCGGCGCCATCGTCTCGGGCTCCTCGGGCACCGCCCAGGCCAAGAAGGAGGCCCTCGAGGCCGCCGGTGTCAAGGTCGGCAAGACGCCGTCCGAGACCGCCCGCCTGGCGCGCGAGATCATCGCCGGCTGACCCCAGCCCGGCTGACGAGTGCCCCCGTCCGGTTCTCCGGGCGGGGGCACTCGGCGTTTCCCGCGTTCCGTCAGCGCGCCGGGGTGCAGGGCAGCGGCGCCCAGTGGGCGCACTTCGGCGGGCCCTGCGGCGGCGGGGCCTCCGCCCCCTTGGCCGTCGCCGGCAGCTCCCACAGCGCGATCGCGCGCGGCGGCGGGTCCACCACCACCGCCTCCAGCCCCGGCGTCGGGCTGCACCACAGGCTGCTGATCCCGCCGGGCGCCGCGCCCGGCGCCACCGGCACCCCGGGCTCGTCCGCGTCCGGGGCCTGGACGCACACGGACGGCGCCGGCGGTTCCGGCTCCCGGAACAGCGCCGCCGGCCGCCCGCCCGCCAGCGTCATCATCGCCGCGCCGCCCACCGACGCCGTCAGCAGCGCCGCCGCGCCCGTCAGCACCACGCTCCGCAGCCCGTGCCGGGCCCGCAGCACCGGCACCGCGGGCCGGTGCGGCTCCGGG
>NZ_JBFBDY010000564.1:0-4034 GCF_040683475.1 Kitasatospora sp. NPDC093558
GGCCTGGCCGCCGCCAGCCGGTCGACCAGGGCGCCCAGGAGCGGTCCGTGGGTGGCCCCCACGCGCAGGCCGTGGGTCTCGCGCGCCGCGTTCGCGAAGCGGGCGGCGTCTTCCTGCAGTTGACGCATGGCGGGCAGGAGCACCCGGCTGCGCTCCAGCACCAGGACGCCGAGAGGGGTCGGCCGCACACCCTCCCTGCCCCGCTCGAAGAGCCGGCCGCCCAGGGCGTTCTCGATGCGTTTGAGCTGGGTGGAAAGCGCCGATTGGGCGAGTCCGAGACGGTCCGCCGCCTTGGTCACGCTGCCGGCGTCGCCGATGGCTCGGATCATCCTGAGATGACGAAATTCCAACTCCATGGCCGCAGAACTATACGGGAGGGAAATGGAGGGTGATGAATCCTCCGGGTGAAGATTCGAAGGGCGGGCCCGGAGCGTCAATTCCGTTCCGCCGAGCGGGCTTTCCGGAAGCGCGACAGGGCTCCTCCGGTCGCCGTCGGGGGAAGGCGGCTGCCATGCCTATCCTGCCCGGGGGGAATGCAGGATGGAACTGGCGGTGACCGGAAGAGCCCTTGCGTTGTGTCCGCGAACCGATTAAATCACGGGTGGTCGGGGATTAATCTCAGAGTTCGATCAGAATTGCGTCAGGATTCGGTCGGTGCCGGTGCCGGTGCCGGCAGCCGGACGGTGAACCGGGCACCGCGTTCGGACGGCTCGATGCGCACGGTGCCGCCGTGGGCCTCGACCAGCGCCGCGACGAGGCTCAGGCCGAGCCCGCTGCGGGGGGCCGCAGCGCGCCGCTCGCTCCTGCCCTTGTGGTCGGCCGGTGGTCCGTTGTCGGTCGGTGATCCGTTGTCGGTCGGTGATCCGTGGGCGCGGAAGAAGGGCTCGAAGACGCGCTCATGGAGGGCCGGGGGAATCCCTGGTCCGTCGTCGGCCACGTCGATGCAGGCCCGGTTCTCCTCGTGGCGCAGTCTCACCACCGTGCGGGTTCCCCGGGGTGTGTGATCGTGCACATTGGCGAGGAGGTTGATCAACACCTGCCGGAGCCGGTGCGGGTCGGCCCGAACCAGGTGGCGGCCCTCGTCGATGACGCAGGCGACCGGCCAGTCGGGGTGGCTCACCCGGGCGTCGGCCACCAGCTCGGCGCAGAGCTCGGCCAGGTCGACGGTGACGGGCTCCAGGGGCCGCCGCTCTCCCACGGTGGAGAAGAGCAGCAACTCGTCGACCAGGGCGGTCATCCGATGGGCCTCCGCCTGCACCCGCGTCATGGCGTGGTGGAGGGCCTGGCGGTCGTCCAGGCCGCCGAGGAGGCCCAGTTGGGCGTAGCCGGCGATCGTGGTGAGCGGCGCGCGCAACTCGTGGCTGACGGCGGCCAGGAGGTCGCGCAACTCCTCGTCGGCCCGCCTTCCCCGCCGGTCCCCGGCGCCGGATCCTCCGGAAGGCGTCGTCACCGTCACTCCGCTCGCAGGGCGTCGTCGGCGCGGAGTGCGTAACCGACTCCGCGCACCGTGCGTATGAGTGTCTGATCGGTGTCGCCGAGCTTGCGCCGGAGGTAGTAGACGTACGTCTCCACGACGCCGCTGTCGGTCTGGAGGTCGTGGCCCCAGACGTTGGCGAGGATGTCGGCCTTGGTCACGACCTCCTCGGGGCGCTCCATGAGGAAGCGCAGCAGCAGGAATTCCGTGGCCGTCAGCCGGACCGGTACTCCGTGCAGCCAGGCCTCGTGGCTCTTGCGGTCGATTTCGACGCCGCCCGCCTGCAGGCGGCGCGGTGCGGTGTAGTCGAGGGAACGGCGCAGCACCGCGTGGATCCGTGCGGCGACCTCGTTCAGGTCGAAGGGTTTGGTGACGTAATCGTCACCGCCCAGTGCGAGGCCGCGGATCCGGTCGTTCACCGAGGTCCGTGCGCTGAGGAACAGGACGGGGGTCCGAACGTCGGATTTCCGCAGCCGGGTGCAGACTTCGAAGCCGTCGAGGTCGGGCAGCATCACGTCGAGCAGGATGATGTCGTGCATCCGCGCGAGGCCCAGCGTCAGGCATTGCCCGCCGGACGCGACGGCGTGGGAATCGAATCCGAGGAACCGCAAGCCGGTGGCGAGCATGTCCGCGACTCCGGCTTCGTCCTCGGCGATGAGAACGCGCGGCCGGAATGCCGTAAGGGTGGATTTCACAGGTGCTGGTCCCCAGGTGGTGTCCGGCGCTGACGTGACCACGGTAGTTGAATGTTAACGCAAACATCCAGTCCAGTCCGGGCCCCGGTTCCGCCGGGGCGCGGTGCCGCGCCCCGCCCCGGCGGAATCCCGTGTGCGGGTGCTCAGCCCGCGGGCTGGGGTGCCTCGTCGGCGACGCGTGCCAGCAGCAGCCGGGCGGAGGTCTCGCCGGCCGTGCTGGTGATGTACTCGGCGACGATCCTGCGGGCTTCGGCCTTGTCGGCCTCGGGCACGGCGTCCGGCATCACGAAGCCCGGATCGGTGCGCCGCAGGTCCTCCAGGACGGCGTAGTACTCGTGCCGCAGCAGCGACCAGATCACGGCGTCGTGGTGCTGCCCGTCCAGGTAGAAGTACTCACGCAGGATGCCCTCCACGACGAATCCCGCCTTCGTGACCAGGCGCAGGACGTTCTTGTTGTAGAGCGCGGTGGTGAACTGCACGCGGTGGGCGCCCCGGGCGTGGAAGAGGTGGTCCAGGAGCAGGTCGAACGCCTCGGTGCCGTAGCCGCGGCTCCACAGCTGCGGATCGCCGATGGCCCCGCCCAGTGAGTAGCCGCCGACCGGCCCGTGCGGCTTGTAGTGCACGGCGCCCACGGTGGTGCCGGCCGTGTCGCGCACCGCGAACTGGCGCAGTTCCCCGCTCTGGTCGAGCCTCCTGAAGTCCTCGGCGGAGACGACGGCGCCTTCGGTGGCGGACATCGTGGAGGCCGCCGAGTTGGGACCGAACCACTGCGCCATCAGCTCGTAGTCCTCGGGCGTCGGCCGTTCGAGCCTGACGAATCTGCCCTTCACGCACTCCCCCTGGGGGTCGATGACCGTTCTTGACAATCCTTGACTATGACATCACTCTACTTGACATGCTGTTGCGCGCGGAAGACGGAGAACCAGGCGGGGAGCGAGTGCCCATGACGAACGGCCTGCGGTTCAGCGCCCGGTCGGGTCCACCGGAGAGCGCCCCGCACTCCTCCCCGGCGGCAGCGGTCGACGCGGTGCTCACGGCGGCGTTCGCCGAACTCCCCGAACCGGCCCGGGCCCGCGCGCCGCTGTACGTCCAGTGCGGCGAGTACACCGGCTTCGCCGCCCGGCGTTACGTCGGACGCTGCCACGACACGACCCGGCGCCTGCGGCCCTCCGACTCCACCGCGCTGGAGCCCGCCGAGCTGGTCCGCCGCTGGACCACGGCCGCCGGCCACCGCGGGCCCTGCTTCCTGCTGGCCGGGCCCGACTGGCGGACGCTCAGAGAGCGGATCGCCGGCCCGCAGGCCGGAGTGCACCTCGACATCACGCTGCTCGACGAGAACCTGCCGGTGCCCGGGTGCCTGGTCACCGCCACCGTGCGGCAGCCGCAGCACGCTTCCCCGGAGGTGGACGGATGAACCGGCGGATCGTCGTCAGCGGGATCGGCCTCGTCTCGGCGTTCGGCACGGGCGTCTCCCGGTACTGGTACGGGCTCTGCGCGGGCCGCAGCGCCCTCGCGCCCGCCCGGCGTTTCGCGGAACTCCCTGGCTACCAGGGCGAACCCGTGGGCGAGGTACCGGACTTCGACCCGCTGGGGGAGCCGAGGAAGAGTGCCTACACCCTGGCCGCCCTCGCCGAGGCGCAGCGCGCGGCCCGGCTGCCCGCCCTGCCGCCCGGGACGCTCGTGATCCTCGTGGGGCAGGCGCCGACCCCCGAGGACGGCGGACAACTCGACGAGGATCAGCGGGAGTTGTTCGGCCCGTCGGCCGCGCTTCGGCCCGACGGCGCGGCGGTGCTGCACCTGTCCCACGCGTGCGCCTCCGCGGCGTTCGCGGTGGCACTGGCCCGCACCGCGCTGACCGCGGGGGC
>NZ_JBFBDY010000565.1:0-4029 GCF_040683475.1 Kitasatospora sp. NPDC093558
GAAGCTGCGGCCCGTCTTCGCGCACGGCCTCGCGCCCGCCGAGGTCGCCGACGCGACGTTCACCGAGCTCTTCCACACCGCCGGCCTCGCCGTCCTCGCGTCCGGCGACCTGCCGCTGTCCACCACGGAGACCACCGCGGACGGCAGCCCGATCGAACTGCCGGCGCGGTGGCTCGTGGTGGGTGCCCGGCCGTAGCCGCTCAGCCCAGGTGGAGGGCCGCCATCGCCTGGTCCGCCATCTTCGACTCGCCCAGCGGGTTGGGGTGGACGAGCGCGAGGCTCGTGCTGAAGAACAGCGGCTCGATCCACCGGGTGCCGACCGGCGCGCAGGCGTCGTGGCCGTTCGACACGGTGCTCATGTCGACGTAGGTCGCCCCGGTCGTGGCGGCGGCCTGCCGGACGGCCTGGTTCAGGTGGGACTGGAGGTCGCGCAGGTACGGGACGTCGCCCGAGGCGAGCGGCATCTTCGGGTAGCAGGAGCGGTCCGCGGTGGCCGGGACGATCCACGGGTAGCCGATGATCGCGACCCGCGCGTGCGGCGCCTTGTTCTTCACGGCGCGCAGCGCGGCCTCGATGGCGGGGCCGGTCCTGGTCCTGATCGCCTCGTTGAAGCTGTCGCCGTACGCGTCCTTGCACGGACTGCCGAAGCCGGCGGTCAGGACGCCGAGGCTGCCGCAGGCGAGGATCGAGCTGATGAAGGTGTTGTTGTCGTTGCCGCCGATGGTCAGCGTCACGACGTCGGTGTTCGCGTTGACGGCGCCGAGCTGGGGCGCGACGCCCGGGTACTGCGACCCGGCGAAGTCCTTCGTCTGGGCGCCGCCGCAGCTGACGTCGGTGAGGCGGGCGCCGGTGCGCGCGGCGATGAGGTGCGCGTAGTTCTTCGTCGAACGGGCGCACAGCAGCGGGGCGGTGGGGTCGAGCGGGAAGTTGCCGGAGGCGGCGCTGTAGCTGTCGCCGAGGGCGACGTAGTTCGCCGGGCCGGCGGCGGAGGCCGGGCTCGCGGCGACGAGGGCGAACCCTGCGGCAGCGGCGACGGCGACGGCGGACACACGGGACACGGCAGCACGGAGCGGCATGGGGGTGCTCCTTCGGTGGGGGGTGTCGTGTCGTGCACGGGGTGGGGTGCGGACGGCACGGACTGCGGCTCGCTCAACTCCCCCGGTGGGACGGGGGTTTCGTTGGCATGTCCTTGAAGTTACCGACGGGTTAGACAGGGCGTCAATAAGTCGGACACGGCTGCTCGCTGCGAATGTGAACCCTCACCCCGTACCGGCACCACCCGCTGCGCGGCGCCCTGTTCCTCCCCGGCGGTCCGCTGCCGTGGGGGGATGCGAGCGGACCGCCGGGGCGCGCGAGCCGGAAGGGGAGAACCGCCCGCACGGTGGGACCGGACGCGTTCGGGGCAGCCCCATCTTGCAATTCCCCACGCCCTCGCCGCAGACCCTCCAGCCGCGCCGCAGGCCGCGTCCGGTCCCACACCTTGGAGACCTCACACGGCCCGACGGACAACACTTTTTTCTTCTACGATCTTTTCGCCGCCTCGACCTGGGGGAACTACCGCAACCAAGGGCCCGACGTGACGTGACCAAGGGCCCCGGCGGCCGCGGTTTCCCTTGGTATACGTTCGAACCTTTCGCACATTTGGAGCTTCGCCCACTTCACCCGCCGCCGACCCGAAAGTACGCTCACCCGCCGTGATACAGCCGCCGCTCGCCCCACCGCACGAAGTTCGACCGACGCGCCGCTCCCGCCGGGCGCGCACGACCATGCTCGGTACCGCTGCACTCGCCGCCGCGCTCGTGGTCACCGGATGCAAGGCCGCCGCCGACGGCACGCCGGTGCCGAACGTCGTCGGAATGCAGGGGGACAAGGCCAAGGACGCCCTGCAGCAGCCGGACGCCTACGTCGCCAAGGACGTGAAGTTCAAGGACGTCCACCCGGGTGAGTCCCACACGCGATCGGTCTTCATGCCGAGCCACTGGAAGGTGTGCTCCCAGCAACCGGCCGCCGGGGAACCGTCGGTGAAGGACATGACGGTGACGCTTTCCGTGGTGAAGAACGAGGAGGAATGCCCGGGGACCGCATCGCCGTCCCCCAGCACGAGCCCGACCGCGACGGCGACCGCGACGGCGACCGCGACGGCGACCGCAACCGCGACGGCGACGACCACCGCGACCGCGACCGCAACCCCTGTGGCGCCGAGCGCTCCTCCCGCACCCTCCGAGCCGGCCGCTCCGCCGCACACCCCACCCCACACCCCGACGCCGGCCCAGCCCGCGCCCACCACGCACGAGGCGGCCGGCTGCACCACCGACTCCAAGGGCCACTGCATCGTCCGCGGTCGCATCTGCCCCAACAGCGCCCACGGCGGCACCGGCACCGACGCCAACGGAACCACCCTCACCTGCCGGGACAACGACGGCTGGCGCTGGGAGTAGCCAGGCGGCAGCCTGCTGGCTGGCGCGTGTGCGATAGGTTGGCGGGCATGACCGATCCTGGGCTCGTCGCGTGGCCGCCCGCGCCGATCCGGACCGAGCGGCTCGTGCTCCGCGAGTCGGAGGCCCGGGACCGTTCGGTGGTCGTCGAGTTGTTCGCCTCACCGGAGGTGGGTGCGTACGTCGGAGGGGCCCGGCCTCGCGATGAGCTCGAGAGTGTGGTGCCCGAGGTGCCGGGGCGGCGGGCCGGTTTCTTCGTGGTCGAGCTGGACGGGGCGATGATCGGCATGATCACGCTCGATCCGCGTGCCGCGGAGCGCCCGGGCCACGTCCGTCCGGAGGGTGGGGAGGCCGAACTCGGCTACCTGTTCCTGCCGGAGGCGTGGGGACGCGGGTACGCCGCCGAGGCGTGCGCGGCGGCGCTCGGCTGGTTCGACGGCGCGCGGCCCGGCGAGTCGGTGGTGCTCTGCACCCGGACCGCCAACGGCCGCGCGCTGCGCCTCGCGGCGAAGCTGGGGTTCACCGAGGTGGCGCGGTTCGAGGAGTTCGGCGCCGAGCAGTGGTTCGGTGTGCGGGACGCGCTCACGGCCCGGGCAGGCTGACGCCGGGTGGGCAAACGTGTCGAGCGGGTTGACGAGCACGACCGTGTCCTCGGCGTGGTGGGCAGGCGCGAGGCGATCCGGCACGGATGGCTGCACCGGATCGCGACGATCGTGTGCCGGGACCCCGGCGGCCGGATCCTCGTTCACCGCCGCCCGGCGGACGACCGTCTGTTCCCGGGCGGGCTGAACTGGATGGTCGGGGGCGCCGTGGGCGTCGGGGAGTCGTACGAGGACGCCGCCGCCCGGGAGCTGGCGGAGGAGCTCGGCGTGCTCGCCCGTCCTCGGTTCGTGTTCAAGTTCCTGTGCGCGGGGGTGATCAGCCCCTACTGGCTGGGGTTGCACGAGGTCGTCATCACCGATGAGCTGCGGCCCGACCCGTCGGAGGTCGCGTGGCACGACTGGCTGACCGAGCGCGAACTGCTGGACCTGGCCGGCGACGAGTCCTTCGTGCCCGATGCCCGCGAGGCTCTCGACCGGTACCGAGCGCTCTGAGACGCCCGCGGAGCGCCTACCGCACGAACACGCCGATGCCGTTCGGGACCGGGCGCTGGTCGCCGTCCAGCCGGTTGCGCACGGTCGGGTGGCCGGTGGACGGGTCGCGGGTGACCAGGGTGGCCGAGCCGCCGCCGTCCAGTTGGACCGCGGTGGTGGCGCCCAGGTCGTGGAGGGAGTCGGCGAGCTCGCGGATCGTCAGGCCCGGGGAGTCGTCGCCGCGGCCGTCCGTGCTGACCAGCAGCAGGCGGTGCGGGGCGAGGGCGGCGGCGGAGCGCGGTTCCCGTCGGCTGCCGTCAAGACCGGGGAGCGGGCTGCCGTCGAGCAGGATCGGGGACGCTCCGAGGGCCCAGCGCTGTGGGCGGCCGTCCCGGTCGGCCAGGTGGTAGTCGACGTCGACCGGGTCGCCCGGGCGCAGGGCGCGCAGGTGGCGGGCGCCAGCCTCCCGGCCGACCAGCACCACGGTGCCGCCGGGCACCGGGCCGCTGCCCGGTTGCGGC
>NZ_JBFBDY010000566.1:0-2842 GCF_040683475.1 Kitasatospora sp. NPDC093558
TCGCCCAGGTCCAGCGCACCTGCTGGTGGGACCAGAACGCCGAAGCCGAGACCCACGACCGCGCCGAACGCCTCGCCAGCCACTTCGTCAACCAGGTCAAGTCCGATGCCGCCGACCCCTTCTGGGCCCAGGGCGCCAGCGACCTCCTCGTCGGCCTCTTCCGCGCCGCCTGGTGGGACGGCGCCAGCGTCCGCGACGTCCTGCGCTGGCTCGCCGACCCCCGCGAGAAGGCCCCGCTGCGCATCCTCTACCAGCACGAGGAAGTCCTCGCCGAACAGGTCGAGAGCTCCGTCAACATCGCCGAAGAGACCCAGTCCGGCATCTACCAGAACGCCCGCACCGCCGTCAGCGCCCTGCGCGACGAGAAGGTCCTCGCCTGGGTCACCCCCGACCGCCACCTCCCCCGCTTCCGCCCCGACGACTTCGCGCTCAGCCACGACACCCTCTACCTGCTCAGCAAGAAGGGCGGCGCAACCTCGGCCGTCGTCGCTGCCATCGCCGACAGCGTCTTCACCGCCGGCGCCGATGCCGGCGAACGCCACGGAGGACGCCTGCCCGAGCCGATGCGCGCGATCCTCGACGAAGCCGCCAACATCTGCCGCATCGAGGACCTCCCCGACCTCTACAGCCACCTCGGCTCCCGCGGCATCACCCCGATCACGATCCTCCAGTCCTACCGCCAGGGCGTGAAGGCGTGGGGCGAGGTCGGCATGGACGCCCTGTGGTCAGCCGCCACCAAGAAGATCATCGGCGTCGGCCTCGACGACCCCCGCTTCGTCACCGACATCGCCACCCTCGTCGGCAACCACGACATCACCCGCGGCTCCTCCACCAAGTCCCGTGACGGCGGCTCCACTTCGATCAGCGAACACCGCGAGCCGATCCGCGAAGCCGCCGACATTCGCGCCATGAAACGCGGCACCGCCCTCCTCCTGTCCACCGGCACGCCCATCGCCCAGATCGCGCTGCGCCCCTGGTACGAGGAGAGGACGATGACCCACCTCGGCCCGTCCCTGCGTGCCGAGGAAGCTTCCATCACCAAACGCGCCAACACCGCCTGGGAGCAGCGGAAGGCAGCCCGCCGTGACTGACGCCGTCGGCCCTCACAGCGACCTCCCCAGCCCGGCCGCCATGGCCGAGGACATCGAAGACCTCAAAGCCGAACTCCGCGCCCTACGAGCCGAATTGCCGTCACACGGCCAGCCCACCGCCGAGGACCCCACGCCCAACGAGGAGCGGCAGTACCCACCCTTCATCTTCCTCCTCGAAGGCGAAGAACTCGACGCCGAACTCCGCCTCCTCGCCGAATGGGTCGAAGGCGTCCTCGTCCCCGGCATCCTCGCCGAACCCTCCGCCGACGCCCGCTGGTGCCACCTGTGGACCGAACACTGGGACGCCGTCGGCCTCCTCCACGCCACCTGGCTCGCCTGGCAGGAACTCACCGACCCCACCACCTGCGGCCTCACCGGCCCCAGCATCTGGTACCGCGACCACTACCGCCCCCACATCACCGACCTCCGCAGCCCCACCGGCCCCTTCGCTGGCTGCACCAAAGGCGAACACCGCACCGACCACCGCCTCCCCGGCCGCGTACCCAGCACCTGGCACACAGTCGAGGACAGCGGCTGACCAACCGCCCCTACCTCGTCCTCTTCTTCAACGGGTGAAGAGCACCAACCTCCCGGGCGAGCTCTGCTGCCCGATGCTTCGCCATGTACGCCGGCTCCGGCGTAGAACGGGGAGCTGTCACGCTGCGAGCGCGAGCAGCAGCCACGTTCACCCGCTGCACGTCCCGGGCCGGATCCCCAGTGAACCCGAGCGTCCGCCGCCGGTCTGCGTCGAGCACAGCCCGGCTGAGCGGATGCCCCGCAGCCTCAGCCGCCTTGGCCGTGGCCAATTGGGCTGCAGCCGACGCCTGTCGGGCGGAGTTGTATGCCGACACAACCTGGACGATCTGTTCGGGCGACGCCGAGTACCACCTCGTCCAACCGTCCCGAAACTGATCCTCCGGCGTACTGCCACGCGGATTGTTGGGGAGGTCAGAGCTCAACAGAATGCCGCGCTCCACCATGGTGGCGGCGATCCGCGGCGTGTGCTCCGCCAGGGCCTGCCCCGCAGCAGGGACTGCATGAACCGCGGCGAGGAGTGGCGCCACGTCGGTCGGAGCAGCAATGATCTCGTTCGGGACTCTGGTGGCTCGCCGCGCGCCATCGCGAGGCGTCCAACCGGACGAGAAAAGGGTTCGGCCGATCCGGACAACGATGTACTCGGCCTCCCTGGGATAGCCGGGCATCGAGACCTCGGGGGCGCTACCGAGCCTCGGGCCCCAACTGTCCTTGGCGTCGTGCCATGCCTGGGCAGCGGCACGAAGGGCCTGAGCAGCCGTGGTCAGCGTGGCGTGGCCGACAGGGTCCGAGGCCAAGAGGTCACGGGTCTGCTCGATCAGGCGAGCGGAGAACAGGTGGGCGCCCGCAGTGTGGCCGGCCGTGGCCACCAACTCGCCGACCGTCGCCGCGGGTAGGCGCTCAGCCGCTTGCCGGGCGGTGTGGGCCGCGAGCCAGTCCGTCCCGAACTGCACTGCCAGGAGTGCCTCGTGCTGTGGCTCTCCTGGCCGCACGGGAGGCGGCGGCGCGATAGCCGCAACCGGCAGGTGAGAAAGCCCGGGGGCAGACATAACTCGGCGGGGTGCGTTGAGCTGACGGTCGATGCCAATCGCGGCCTGTTCGATCAGGAATGCCGGTTCCGCGAGACGACGGGCTACGAGGTGGCTGCGGATCACCCGGGAGTCCGGCGGGCACAGCTGGCCGATGCGGACGGCGACACGTCCGACGGCACTGGCGAG
>NZ_JBFBDY010000566.1:2852-4017 GCF_040683475.1 Kitasatospora sp. NPDC093558
TCGGCGGTCTCGGCGACAATGCGGCGCGCGACCACGGTGCTGTCCAGATAGGCCGCGTACGGGCTACGAGGTTGGCCGTCTGGCCCATGGTGGCTGGCAAGCACGTCTGCCCCGACAGCGAGGAAACGTGTGGCCTGCGCGAGGTGCACGGACACGGGGTCGACCTCGTGCCGCGCGTAGCGAGCCTCTCCGCGAAGACCCCGCACGAGCGTGTCCAGGTTGCCGTGGAGGCGCGCAACGTCGTCCTCGGAGATGCCGAGCGGGTCATGGGCCAGAGGCCCGTAGCGCTCGGTGTACCGGTGGAGCAGACGGCATGTGCCCGCAAGCGCCTCGCTGCGCGCTGCGTGCCGGCCGGGCGTGGTCCGGGTCTCGGCTTCGGCGAGCGCTGCCAGGGCGTATTCCAGCCTGGACGCAGCCAGCGCCGTGAAGTCGCCCCAGGTCGCGTCCGACACCGTCACTCGGCTGCCCCGTCTCCGACCGGCAGAGCGTTTCGCAAGGCAATGGCCGCGTTACGGATGTGAAGCGCAGCAGTGTGTCGATCGCGAATCCGTCGGACTTCGGTTGAACGAGTGCCGAGGTCATCAAGAGCGTCGGCGATGCGTTCCAGCCGGTCGGCCAAGCCTCGGTAGTCGGTCTCGGCGCCGTTGTCCTCCGGGAAGATGTCGGGGAGAGGAAGATAGCTGGTTGCCTGAGCCGTGTACGCGCCGGCGGCGAGGGCCGCTGCCGGATCGTAGCGATCGTCCCGGAAGCCCCGGTCGGCGAGCCGACTCGCAGCCGCGGACGCGACGGTCAGCGTCACAGCCGCGATCTGCTCAATGTCCTGACCAAAGCTGAGGTTCAAGGTTCCAAACTCCTTCGGGTAACTAGCTTTTCCGACGGGAGGCAAGCACAGCTTCTCAGGATCGGTGACGGCACTTCGGCTTTCTGGGGACAAACCGACTGGACGAGATTCAGAGTTCGCCGAATCGGGTGAGCAGACGAATCAGGCACTGACGGTGACGCAGCGCTGGTCCACATCAGGCCGCCGCTGACGGCGCGCCGAGCGCTGGCCCTGACGTGCTCCAAAACTCAGCGCGATACACCACTCCAGCGGAGGCGACCGAGCCATTTTGCGGCACCGACCTGCAGATCCGCATCGCTCAGCGCCGCTCCCCGAGCTCCGGAC
>NZ_JBFBDY010000567.1:0-3749 GCF_040683475.1 Kitasatospora sp. NPDC093558
ATGCGGATCGACCCGCCGCCGTCGTTGGCGTGCGCGATCGGGACGACGCCGGAGGCGACCAGGGCCGCCGCGCCGCCCGAGGAGGCGCCGGGCGAGTGCGAGGGCTTCCACGGGTTGCGGACCGGCTGGGCGGTGGCGAACTCGGTGGAGGCGTTGAGGCCGAACTCGGGCAGCCGGGTCTTGCCGAGGACGGCGAGGCCGGTGGCGAGGAACTGGTCGGCGAAGCGGGCGTTGCGCCGGGCGGGCCGGGCCCGGTAGGCGGCGCTGCCGTTGCCGGTGGGCAGGCCGCGCAGGTCGACGTTGTCCTTGAGGTAGGTCGGCACGCCCCACAGCGGCCCGCCGATGCCCTCGCGGCTGATCCGCGGCCGGTCGTACGAGGCGTGGGCGACGGGCAGCAGCGTGTCGTCGACGCGGGCGGCGCGGGCGACGGCCGCGGCGACCAGCTCCCGGGGGTTGACCTCGCCGGCGCGCACGAGGGCGGCGAGCGCCACCGCGTCGTGCTCGCCGAGGGCGTCGTCGGTGAACGCGTGGACCCGCTCGTCGGCCATCCCAACTCCCCACTTCCTACTGACCGGTAGTCTCGCAAGAGGTTGGCAGTCTAGGCGCGCGACGGCGCCCGCGGAAAGCCCGCCACGCCGCGCCGACCGGAGCAGGCGTCAACCCCCGGACGGCGCACGGACGTTCGGCACACGCCCCCATGTTCACCCGCCCGCCGCCGGGCGATCGTTTCGCCGACTCCCGCCGGGGAAGCTGCCGTTCACCTACCCCCGCACCCCAAGGTGACGCCCGTGCCCACCCAGTACACCTCGGCCACCGCCCCCGGCGCCCTGCCCCTGCTCGGCCACGTCCCGGCCTTCGTCCGCCGCCCGTACGACTTCGTCGCCGGCCTGCCCGCCCACGGCGACCTCGTCCGGCTGCGGCTCGGCCCGATGGACGCGTACGTCGCCTGCCACCCGGACCTCGTCCGCCGCATGCTCACCGAGGACCGCACCTACGACAAGGGCGGACTCGTCGTCGACAAGGCCCGCGAGGTCTTCGGCGACGGCCTCGCCACCTGCCCGGCCGCCGCCCACCGCCGCCAGCGCCGGATGATCCAGCCCGCGTTCCACCGCGACCGGCTGCCCGGCTACGCCGCGCTGATGGCCGACGAGATCGCCGGCGTCACCGCGCCCTGGCGCGACCGCGAGGTGGTCGACGTCCCCGCCGCCATGTACCGCCTCACCACCGCCGTCACCGCCCGCTGCCTCTTCGCCGCCCACGAGCGGGCCGGCGCCCTGCCCGTCCACCGGGCCATGGACGTCGTCACCCACGGCGTCGCCCGGCGGATCATGGTGCCGCTGCCCGGCACCGACCGGATCCCCACCCCCGGCAACCGCCGCTACCACCGCGCCCGCGCCGACCTCGCCGAGATCACCCGCCGCCTCATCGCCGACTACCGCGCCGCCGGCACCGACCACCACGACCTGCTGTCGATGCTGCTCGCCGCCCGCGACGAGGACGGCAGCGCCCTGACCGACGGCGAGATCCACGACCAGGTGATCACCTTCCTGCTCGCCGGGATGGAGACCACCGCCGCGACGCTCTCCTGGGCCTGGACGCTGCTCGCCGCCCACCCGGCCGTCCGCGAGCGCCTGCACGCCGAGCTCGACACCGTCCTCGACGGCCGCCCCGCCCGCCACGAGGACCTGCCCGCCCTGCCGCTGACCGCGCGCATCGTCACCGAGACGCTGCGGCTCTACCCGGTCTCGTGGCTCCTCAGCCGCGTCGTCACCGGGGACGGCACCGAGCTGGGCGGCCACCGCGTCCCGGCCGGCGCGACCATCCTGTTCAGCCCGTACCTGCTGCACCGCAGGGCCGACCTGTTCCCCTGCCCCGACCGCTTCGACCCCGACCGCTGGCTCGACACCACCCGCCCCACGCTGGGCACGTACGCCCCCTTCGGCGCCGGCGCCCGCCGCTGCATCGGCGACGCGTTCGGCACGACGGAGGCCGTCCTCGCCATCGCCACCATCGCCTCCCGCTGGACGGTCACCCCGACCCCCGGCCGCCCGGTGCGCCCCCTGCGCAGCGCCGCGATGTGCCCGCGGCCCTTCACCGCCACCCTCGCGCTGCGCCGCTGAGGGGGCGGGTCTACCGGCCGCGCCGCGGCTTGCCGCGCTTGGCGGCGGCGGGCTTCGGCTTCTGGCCCGTCTTCTGCGCGGGCTTCTGGCCCGCCTTCTGGGGCTGCGGCTTGCGGGCCGGCGCCTTCTTCGCCTCGGCCTTCTTCGGCTCCTGCGCCGGGGCGGCGCCGCGCCCGCGCGAGCTGTTCACCGTCCGCCCCCGGACGATGCCGATGAACTCCTCGACCAGGTCCGTCGTCCGCTCCTGCGGCCAGGACAGCGCCACCTGCGACTGCGGCGCGTCGGCGACCGTCCGGTACGTGAGGTCGCGGCGGTGGTGCAGCCGGGCGAGGGACTGCGGCACCAGCAGGACGCCGACGTTGGCCGCGACGAGCTCGATCGCGTCGCCCGTGGTCGCCGGGCGCTCGATGGCGGGGCGCCCGGGCAGCTCGGTCCAGCCCAGGGTGTCGTCCAGGGGGTGGAAGACGACGTCGTCGGCCAGGTCGGCGAGGGCGACGTCGTCCTCGGCCGCGGCGAGCCAGTGCTCCTTGGGGAAGACGACGACGGTGGTCTCGGTGTACAGCGGGATCGCGCTCAGCACGTCCTTGTCCACCGGCAGCCGCACCAGGCCGGCGTCCGCCCCGCCCTCGCGCAGCGTCCGCTCGCCGTCGCCGGCGGGCACCGCGAGGAGGTCGAGCGGAACGTCCGGGAGCCGTTCGCCCCAGACGCGCGCCCACTTGCCAGGGGTGACGCCGGGGACGTAAGCGAGCCGGAAGGACGGGTTCACCTGCATGTCTGTCACAGGGCAAGGCTACCGACCGCGACCGGGAGCGCCCGCGCACTCCCTTACCCTTGTCCTCATGACATCGCTCAAGCAGAAGACCGGCCAGACCATGAAGCCGGCCACCGCGGCCAAGAAGCTGGGGATCTACCTCGACGCGGCCCCGGCGAGCTTCCAGGACGGCCCGGTCTCCCGCGAGGAGCTCAACGCCCTCCAGGCGAGCCCGCCGCAGTGGCTCCAGGACCTCCGCCAGAACGGCCCGCACCCGCGCCCGGTGGTCGCCGCCAAGCTCGGCGTCTCCATCTCGGGCCTGGCCCGCGGCGGGGTGACCGAGGCGCTCACCACCGAGCAGATCGACGCCCTCAAGGCCGAGAACCCGCTCTGGCTCCAGCACGAGCGCGCCAACCAGGTGGACGTCCGCAAGGAGACCGCCCGGATCAAGGCCAAGCACGAGAAGGAGGCCGCGGAGGCCGCCACCAAGGCCGCGAAGGACGCGAAGGCCTGACGCTCCCCGCCCCCGAAGTACCGATGCCGGTCCGCGTTGCCCCAGGGCGACGGGGACCGGCATCGTCACGTCACGGGCCGGCTGCACGAACCCGCAGCGGCCAATGCCGTCACAGGGGTTGCCACCGGATGACGTTTCGTCATAGGCACCTCTCATGAACGAGCAGACTCACCAGGCCGAACTCGCCGCGCTCGCCGACGAGTACTTCGCCGCCGAGAACGCGTACGACCCGTTCGGCGCCACGCTCAGCGGGGTCGCCGGCCACGCCCACGAGGTGCCGGACCCGTCCCGGGAGGCCGCCCTGGAGCACCGCGCGCTGCTCCAGGGGCTCGGGGCGCGGCTCGCCGCGGTGCCCCTCGACGGG
>NZ_JBFBDY010000567.1:3759-4016 GCF_040683475.1 Kitasatospora sp. NPDC093558
ACGGGCTCGACGGCGAGGACCGCGTCACCCACCGCGTCCTCGCCCGGCTGATCGACAACGGCACCGGCCGGATCACCCACGGGCTCGCCGACTTCAGCGTCTCGGCGACCATCGCCGCGCCCCAGAACGAGGCCTTCCAGTCCCTCGTCATGACCGCCGTCGACCAGGAGGGCGCCGACTCCTACCTGGAGCGCCTGGCCGCACTGCCCAACTACTTCGACGCCTGCCTCCAGCGCTACCTCGACGCCGCCGCCGAG
>NZ_JBFBDY010000568.1:0-4011 GCF_040683475.1 Kitasatospora sp. NPDC093558
GGCGCCAGGTCGCGGCGAGCTGCGGGTTGGTGAGCAGCGCGCCGGGCCGGGGCGGGCGCCCGCCGGGCAGGTAGAGCTCCGCCGAACTGGTCCACTCCCGCTCGAACAGCTCCCGGACGGTCTCGACGGTCGCCCCGATCCGCTCGACCGCCGGGTGCCCGTGCTCGGCGTACCCGATGGCGAACCGCAGGACCTCCGCCAGCCGCTTGGTGCCGTGGTCGCGCAGCAGGAGCAGCCAGGCGTCGAACGCCCCGGGCACGGCGGCCGCCAGCGGGCCCGTGCCGGGGACGAGCGCCAGCCCGAGCGAGCGGTAGTGCCCGATGCTCGCCCCGGCGGGCGCCGGCCCCTGACCGCAGAGCACCCGCACCGGCCCGTCCGCGGGCGCGAGGATGATCGGCACCTCCCCCGCCGGCCCGTTCAGGTGCGGCTCGACGACGTGCAGCGTGAACGCGGCGGCCACGGCCGCGTCGAACGCGTTCCCGCCGTCCTCCAGCACCGCCAGGCCGGCCGCCGACGCCAGCCAGTGCGTCGACGAGACCATCCCGAACGTCCCCTGCAAGGTCGGTCGAGTCGTGAACATCGGAACCCCTCCCCATGGCCGGCTGGAACCCATCGTGTCCACCGCCGCCCGTCCTGTCACCACCGCGACCCTCCGGAGCGGTGCGGTGCCGCAGGGTGAGGATCGTCACTGGTTCGCTCCATCGGCTCGCGGGCTGGGTAGGTGTACGTTCCAGCAACCACCGGGTGGGGCCCCCGACTCCCCCTCGATCGCGGTTGCCCCGGTCCGCAGCGCCTCCGACGAAGAGAGGTACCAGACATGTCTGCACAGGTGCCGGCCCACGATCCACCCCAGCGCGTCGGCGTGGTCACCGAATCGACGGTCGGGGAGACCCGCGTCGCCGCCACGCCACCGACGGTGCGTCAGCTGCTCGGCCTCGGCTACGAGGTCGTCGTCGAGTCGGGTGCCGGAACGGCCTCCGGGTTCACCGACGCGGCCTACGTCGAGGCCGGCGCGCGCATCGGCGACGCCTGGGCGGCGGACGTCGTCCTGAAGGTCAACGCGCCGTCGGGCGACGAGGTCGCCCGGTTGGGTGAGGACGCCACCGTCGTCGCCCTGATCGCGCCGGCGCAGCATCCGGAGCTGCTGAAGGCGCTGTCCGCACGCGGCGTCACCGCGCTCGCCCTGGACGCCGTACCGAGGATCTCTCGGGCGCAGTCGATGGACGTGCTCAGCTCGATGGCCAACATCGCCGGGTACCGGGCGGTGATCGAGGCGGCCCACGTGTTCGGGCGGTTCTTCACCGGCCAGGTCACCGCCGCGGGCAAGGTGCCGCCGGCGAAGGTCCTGGTGGCGGGCGCCGGGGTGGCCGGGCTCGCCGCGATCGGCGCGGCGTCCAGCCTCGGCGCGATCGTCCGGGCGACCGACCCACGGCCGGAAGTCGCGGACCAGGTACGGTCGTTGGGCGGCGAGTACCTGGCCGTGCAGGTCGCCCAGGAGGCGGGCTCGGACGGCTACGCCAAGGCGACGTCGGCCGAGTACGACCGGGCCGCCGCCGCGCTCTACCACGAGCAGGCCGCGGACGTGGACATCGTCGTGACGACCGCGCTGATCCCCGGCAGGCCCGCACCGAGGCTGCTCACGGCCGAGGACGTGGCGGCGATGCGGCCGGGCAGCGTCATCGTCGACATGGCCGCGGCGCAGGGCGGCAACGTCGAGGGCACCGTGCCCGGACGCGCGGTGGTCACCGCCAACGGGGTCACCATCATCGGCTACACCGACCTGGCGGCGCGGCTGCCCGCCCAGGCCTCGCAGCTGTTCGGCACCAACCTGGTGAACCTGCTGAAGCTGCTGACGCCGGGCAAGGACGGGCGGCTGGTCGTCGACTTCGACGACGTGGTGCAGCGCGCGGTGACGGTCGTCCGGGCGGGCGAGGTCACCTGGCCGCCGCCACCCGTGGCCGTGTCGGCCACCCCGGCCGCCCCTTCCGTGTCCGCCGCCGTGGAACCGAAGCAGTCCCGGCTCACCCCGCCCGTCCGCTACGGGCTGATCGGCCTCGGGATGCTCGCGGCCTTCCTGCTGATCGCCTTCGCGCCCGCCCAACTAGCCCGGAACTTCACGGTGTTCGCGCTCGCCGTGGTCATCGGGTACTACGTCATCGGCAAGGTCCACCACGCCCTGCACACACCGCTGATGTCGGTGACGAACGCGATCTCCGGGATCGTGGTGATCGGCGCCCTGCTCCAGATCGGGCACGAGAGCCGGCTCGTGACGGTGCTGTCCTTCGTGGCCGTCCTGCTGACGAGCGTGAACGTGTTCGGCGGATTCGCCGTCACCCGCCGCATGCTGTCGATGTTCTCGATCTCCCCAACATCGCAGGAGTCCCCGGCCTCCCCCACGACGCCTCCGGCTGATCCGTCCCCGTCGTCCCCGTCGTCCCTGTCGTCCCCGTCGTCCTCCGAAAGGCGTTGAGCCCGATGACTTCCACGACGGCCTCGCACGCCGCGGACCTCGTCGCCGCGCTGCTGTTCGTCCTCAGCCTGGCCGGCCTGTCCCAGCACCGGACCTCGCGCGCCGGCGTCGTCTACGGCATCGCCGGCATGGCCCTCGCCCTTGTCGCCACCGTGGTGGTCGCGGCGGGGGACGTCTCCGCCGGCGCGGTCGCGCTGATCGTCCTCGCGATGGTGCTCGGCGGGGCGGCGGGCCTGTGGCGGGCGCGGCGGGTCGAGATGACGCAGATGCCCGAGCTCATCGCCGTCCTGCACAGCTTCGTCGGCCTGGCCGCCGTCCTGGTCGGCTGGAACGGCTACCTGGAGGTCGAGTCCCACGGCGCCGCCCAGACCCGGGTGGCCGGGGAACTGCTGGACATCCACCACGCCGAGGTCTTCATCGGCGTGTTCATCGGCGCGGTCACCTTCACCGGCTCGATCGTGGCCTTCCTGAAGCTGTCCGCCAGGATCGCCTCGCGCCCGCTGACGCTGCCGGGCAAGAACGCGCTCAACGTGGGCGCGCTGGCCGCGTTCGCGGTGCTGACGGCCTGGTTCACGGCCAGCCCGGGCCTCGGCCTCATGATCGCCGTCACCGTCCTGGCGCTCGCGCTGGGCTGGCACCTCGTCGCCTCGATCGGCGGCGGCGACATGCCCGTCGTCGTCTCCATGCTGAACAGCTACTCGGGCTGGGCAGCGGCGGCGGCCGGGTTCCTGCTGGACAACGACCTGCTGATCGTCACCGGGGCCCTGGTCGGGTCCTCCGGTGCCTACCTGTCGTACATCATGTGCCGGGCGATGAACCGCTCGTTCCTGTCGGTCATCGCGGGCGGGTTCGGCATCGAGGCCCCGGCGGGCCCGGCGGAGGAGCAGGGCGAGCACCGCGAGATCCACGCCGACGACGCCGCCAGGCTGCTCGCCAGGGCCCGTTCGGTGGTCATCACCCCCGGCTACGGCATGGCGGTGGCCCAGGCGCAGCACCCGGTCGCGGAGCTGACCCGGCGGCTGCGCGAACGCGGGGTCGAGGTCCGCTTCGGCGTGCACCCGGTGGCCGGGCGCCTGCCCGGCCACATGAACGTGCTGCTGGCCGAGGCGAAAGTGCCGTACGACATCGTCCTGGAGATGGACGAGATCAACGACGACCTCGCCGCGACCTCGGTCGTCCTCGTCATCGGCGCCAACGACACCGTCAACCCGGCCGCCACCGACGACCCGTCCAGCCCGATCGCGGGCATGCCGGTGTTGCGCGTGTGGGAGGCGGAACAGGTGATCGTCTTCAAGCGCTCGATGGCCTCCGGCTACGCGGGCGTGCAGAACCCGCTGTTCTTCCGGGAGAACACCGGCATGCTGTTCGGCGACGCGAAGCAGAGCGTGGAGGCGATCCTGCGGGCCCTGCCCGACGGCCGGAGCGGTCCGGCCGGCGCCGGCCCCCCGACGACGGCGGCCGGGTTGATGGGAATATCGTCGGGTAGGGGAAGAGATTTTTGTGACAGGTGTAGATCAAGGGGGGGGGCGGCTGATTTATAA
>NZ_JBFBDY010000569.1:0-3983 GCF_040683475.1 Kitasatospora sp. NPDC093558
GGCAGAGGCCCGTCAGTCCGACGGGCAGTGCGTCCCGGCCTCGGGCAGCCGGCCGTCCACCAGGTACGCCGTGACGGCGCCCCGCACGCACGCGCTCTTGTCGTACGCGGTGTGTCCGTCGCCCTCGCGCGTCAGCAGCACGCCGTGGTCGAAGCCGGCCGCCATCCGCTGCGCCCACGGGTAGGGCGTGACGGGGTCGCCGGTGGAGCCGACGACCAGGATCGGGGCGCTGCCCGTCGCGCGCACGGTGTGCGGCTGCTCGGTCGAACGGTAGGGCCAGGGGCGGCAGTCGGGGTCGAGCAGGGTGGCCCTGGTGTCGTGCGAGCCGGTCAGCGGGGCCCGGTCGGCGAGGTCGGCGAGCGCGGCGCGCAGGTCCGCGTCGGTCGGCGACAGCGGGGCGTCGGCGCAGTGGATCGCGGCGTACGCGTCGGCCGGGGTGTCGAAGTGGCCGTCCTCGTCGCGGCCGGTGTTGCCGTCGGCGAGCTTGAGCAGTTCGTCGCCGTCGCCGCGGGTGATCGCCGGTTCGATGGCCGCGCGCAGCCGCTCCCACGAACGGTGGCCGTCGTACAGGACGTTGAGGACACCGTTCCAGCCGAGGGTCGCGGTGACGGTGCGTCCGCCGGAGGTGCCCAGCGGGTGCTTCTTCAGGCCGTCGAGGAACGTGGCGAGCCGCTTGGGGGCGGTGGCCGGGTCGGTGCCGAGCGGGCAGAAGTCCTCGACGGAGGCGCAGTCGGCGGCGAACGCGGTGAACTCGGCCTCGGTCGCGGCGGCCTGCTCGCCGTTCATGTGCAGGAGGTCGGTGCTGCGCTCGACGGCGCCGTCGAGGACGAGCCGGCCGGTGCGCTCGGGGAACTCCTCGGCGTACAGGGCGCCGAGGTAGGTGCCGTAGGACAGGCCGAGGAAGTCGAGCTTGCGGTCGCCGAGGGCGCTGCGCAGCACGTCCATGTCGCGGGCGCTGTTGCGGGTGCCGAGGAACGGGAGCACCTTGGCGTACTTGGCCTGGCAGGCCTCGGCGAGGACCTGGCCGTGGTCGTAGGACGGGTCGTCGGTGCTGGTCCACTCGTCCCGGGTGCGGTCGTCGAGGCAGTTGACGGGGATCGTGCGCCCGGCGCCGCGCGGGTCGAAGCCGACGAGGTCGAAGTGTTCGTGCAGCGGGCCGTCGAAGCTCTTCCAGCCCCACTGGACCTGGGCCGTGCCGGAGTTGCCGGGGCCGCCGGGGTTGAGCACGAGGGAGCCGACGCGGTGGGACGGGTCGGCGGCGGGAACGCGGGCAAGGGCGACGTCGATGGTCGCGCCGCCGGGGGCGGCGTAGTCGAGCGGCACCTTGAGGGCGGCGCACTGCACGACCGGCTCCCCGGGGTCGGCGTTGCCGTCGTCGGTGCAGGGCGTCCAGTCGATGCGCTGGTCGTAGAGGGCGCGCAGGGCCGGGGAGGCGGTGTCGGAGACCCGTTCGGCGATCGGCGCGCGCGGGGCCGTGCCCGCGGCGCCGCCCGGGGCGGCGGAGCCGGTGCAGCCCGCGGGCAGCGCGACGGCGAGGACGGCGGCGAGGACGGGCAGGGCGCGCCGCGGGTACCGGGGGATCATCGAGTCCACCGCCCACGAATACCACCTGGCCGGTGCTCCGGTCACGCCGGGGACCTGCCGCGACGGCGAAATCCGGGGTACTTCGGGGTACATCAGGGGGCGCACTGTTCGAGCATGGTTTTCTTGTCCGCATCGGTGACCGGGAGTTGGTACTTGAGGGACACCTGGGCGAAGCGCACGGCGTACGCGCAGCGGATCCCGGGGTCGGCGGGCAGCCACGCGGCCGGGCCGGAGTCGCCCTTGGAGGCGTTCTGGGAGCCGTCGGCGGGGATGAGGTTGAGCGGGTCGTTGGCGATCCGGACGCGCTTGGCCTTGTCCCACGCGGCGGCGCCCATCTGCCAGTCGTAGGAGAGCGGCATCACGTGGTCGATCTGGATCTTCGTGGCCTGCTGCTTGGTCCACCGGACGGTCTTGCCCGTGTACGGGTCGAGGATGGTCATCGCGGTGACGACGCAGTCCGAGCCGTCCTTGTGTTCGACGGCCGTGCCGTCGCGGGCGAGGAGGTCGTTGCGGGTGTCGCAGTTGTTGCGCCCGAGCGGGACGCCCTCGACGTTGTCGGTCCAGGCGGGCCCGAACTCGCCCCGGTCGTAGCCGTCGCGCGGGCCGGGGGCGGCGGTGGCGACCTTGGCGATCAGGTCACGTCCCGCCTTGCGGTCCTGCGGCGAACTCAGGGGCGCCAGGCCGGGCTTGGTGCCGTCGGGGTTCTCCAGCGGGCTGGTTCCGGCGCCCGCGGCCGGCTCGTGCGCCCCGCCGTCGCGCCCGCCGACCAGCCAGCCGACCAGTGCGAGCACGCATATCAGGAACACGGTGGCGGCGGACAGCGCGGTGCGGCGGGCGGGCACGGAGAACTCCCGGGGTCAGGGGTGGTTGACGGCGCACCAGCAGAACAGCCACCCCAAGAGATGGTCAAGGCGACGCCACGTGGACCCCAAGGAGCATGTCGAAGATCACACCGGGCCCCCTATCCCCCGATCGCGGACATCGGGCGTTCCGGCCGCACGAAGCCGTCGGAGTTGATCGCGTGACCGGGGCCCTTGCGGCCGATGGTGGCGCGCCAGGCCGCCTCCACCGCGTCGTCGTCGGCGCCGCCGCGCAGGAGGGCGCGCAGGTCGGACTCCTCGGTCGCGAACAGGCAGTTGCGCAGCTGCCCGTCGGCGGTGAGGCGGACCCGGTCGCAGCCGCCGCAGAACGGGCGGGTGACGGAGGCGATCACGCCGATCACGGTGTCGGTGCCGGCGATGCGCCACTCCTCGGCGGGGGCGTTGCCGTGCCGGCCGACCGGGACCAGGCTCCAGCGGGTGCCGAGGACGGCGAGGATCTCGTCGGCGGTGACCATCGTCGAGCGGTCCCAGGCGCCCTGCGCGTCCAGCGGCATGGACTCGATGAACCGCATCCGGTAGCCGTGCTCGGCCGCGAACTCGGCGAGCGGCACGATCTCGTCGTCGTTGACGCCCCGCACCGGGACGGCGTTGACCTTCACCGGCGCGAGGCCCGCGGCCTGCGCGGCGGCGAGGCCCGCGAAGACGTCGGCGATCCGGTCCCGGCGGGTGATCGCCTCGTAGCGCTCGGGCCGCAGGGTGTCCAGGCTGACGTTCACCCGGTGCAGCCCGGCCTCGCGCAGGGCGACGGCGGTGCGGGCGAGCCCGATGCCGTTGGTGGTCAGCGACACCTCGGGGCCGAGCGCGGTGATCCGCCCGACCAGGTCCGGCAGGCCGCGGCGCAGCAGCGGCTCGCCGCCGGTCAGCCGCACCGACGTGATGCCGAGCCGCTCGACGGCGATCCGCACCAGCCGCAGCACCTCGTCGTCGCCGAGCACCTCGGCCTTGGGCAGCCAGTTCAGGCCCTCGGCCGGCATGCAGTACGTGCAGCGCAGGTTGCAGCGGTCGGTGAGCGAGACCCGCAGGTCGGTGTGGACCCGGCCGAAGCGGTCCAGCAGCGGGCGCGGTGCGGTGTTCATCAGCCAAGTACAGGTGCCACCGGGCCGCACCGCCAGCGGCCGAACCACCGGGGACCGGCCGCGACCTGCGGCTTCGCCTTGTGGATTCGTACAACTGTGGGTTCCCACGATGTGCGGCGGCGCCCCGGGCGGGCAGGCTTTGCCCATGCAGACCACTCGTGAGGCGCCCGCGCCGGTCGCCGCGCTCGTGCTCGCCGCCGGGGGCGGGCGGCGGCTCGGCGGCCGGCCCAAGGCGCTGATCCGCTACGACGGCCGGCCGCTGGTCGAGCACGCGGTGGCCGTCGTCCGGGCCGGCGGCTGCGCGGACGTCACGGTCGTGCTGGGCGCCGAGCGCGAGAAGGTCCGCGCCACCGCGCACCTGCCGGGCTGCCGCCTGGCCGACAACCCGGACTGGGCGGGCGGCTTGGGCTCCAGGATGTGATCGGCCATATCGGATGTGGGA
>NZ_JBFBDY010000570.1:0-3965 GCF_040683475.1 Kitasatospora sp. NPDC093558
CCACCCCCCCAAAATTTTTGCCGTCTTTCTTAATACCGCCCCCCGCGGGGCCCCCCCACCCCCGCAGCCACCCCCGGCGTCACCCACCCACCCGAAAGCCCACCCCCACACCCAAGCCCCGCGCAGCGGCCCCCACCCACCCCCAACACAAAAAAGCGCCCCCTCCCCAACCCAAAGGTCAGAAAGGGGACGCCCCCAAAGGCCCTGCTACAACCTCAGTTGTCGCCGTCCTCGTCGATCAGAAAGCCCCGCATAGGCGCCGGAGCCTGCTGCATAGGCTGCGGCGGCTGCGGCCGGACGGCCGCCATCGGCTGGGTCATCCCGGCCGGCTGCATCTGCGGCGCCCCGGTGTTGCCACCGGCCGACGGCCCGCCGAAGCTCGGCGCCGGCGGGTTCCCGCCGAAGGAGCTCTGCCCGCCGAAGGACGGCGTGCTGCCACCGAAGGAAGGCTGGTTCCCACCGAACGAAGGCGCACCCGAGGACATCGCCCCAGCCGGAGTCATCGAAGAGGAAGCCGGCGGCAACGAGGCGGTGGCGGGGATCCGCGGCGGCGCGAGCGAGTCGTCGGCCTGCGACTCCAGCTGACGGAGCTGGGTCTCCAGGTACGACTTCAGGCGCGTGCGGTACTCACGCTCGAACGCCCGCAGGTCCTCGACCTTGCGCTCCAGCGTCGCCCGCGCGGACTCCAGCGACCCCATCGCGACGCGGTGCTTCTCCTGCGCGTCCCGCTCCAGGGCGTCGGCCTTGGCACGGGCGTCGCGCTCCAGGCCCTCGGCCCGGCTGCGCGCCTCGCCGACGATCTTGTTGGCCTCGGAGCGGGCCTCGGAGATCGCCTGGTCGGCGGTCTGCTGGGCGAGCGCCAGGACGCGGGCCGCGCTGTCGCCGCCGGGCCCCTGCTGCTGCATCGGGCCACCGAGCGGGCCGCCGGGCCCCATCTGCTGCGGGCCGCCCATGGGACCACCCATCGGCTGCATCTGCTGCTGACCCAAGCCCTGCTGGCCCATGCCCTGCTGGCCCATGCCCTGGCCCATCGGGTTGCCCATCGGCTGCGGACCACCGGGGCCGCCCATCGGCTGGAGCATCTGGCCGCCCATCGGCTGGACCAGCTGCTGCTGGCCGCCCATGGTCTGGTTCATCTGCTGCTGCGGACCGCCGGGCCCCATCTGCTGCGCGCCGGGACCGGCCGGAAGCTGCGGAGCACCGGAGGGCAGGCCGAGCGGCTGGTTGCCCATCTGCTGCTGCGGACCGGGCCCCATCTGCTGCGGGCCGCCCGGGCCCATCTGCTGGGGACCACCGGGGCCCATCTGCTGCGGGCCGCCCGGGCCCTGCTGGCCGGGGACCGGCGGGCCGGATATGGCGGCCGGAACGGGCGCGCCGGGACGGGAGTCCTGCGGCGGTTCCTTCCGCATGTTGGCCTGGTTCTGCGCGGCGGCACGAGTCGCGGCGGCCAGCTTGGCGCGCAGGTCCTCGTTCTCGCGGAGCAGGCGGGTCAGCTCCGCCTCGACCTCGTCGAGGAAGGCATCGACCTCGTCCTCGTCATAGCCTTCGCGCAGGCGGACGGTCGTGAACTGCTTGTTCCGAACGTCCTCGGGGGTCAATGGCATCTCTTCACCTCAACGTGATCGTCGGCACACCGGCATCCTGTCGCATCGCTCACCTACGACTAGGGCCGCACAAGCGAGATCAGGACATACACAATGATCATCAGTACGAAGAAGGACAGGTCGAGCGCCACGCCCCCGAGACGCAACGGCGGGATGAACCGCCGAAGAAGCTTGAGCGGCGGATCCGTGACAGTGTACGTGGCCTCCAGGACCAGGACCATGGCCTTGCCGGGCCGCCACGAACGCGCGAACTGGAAGACCCAGTCCATCACCAGCCGCACAAGCAGGAACACAAGGAAGACGGTCAGGGCGTAATAGGCCACCGCCCACACGATCTCCATCCCGCTTCCCTCTCCCCGGTCCCGGGCCGTGAAGCCCACCGCCTGTCTAACCCACTGTCGATCAGATCCACACGTAAAGTCGTGGCCGGGTCAGCTCTGGTTGAAGAACCCACCCTCGGCGATCCGAGCCTTGTCCTCCGCCGTGACATCGACGTTAGCAGGAGACAGCAGGAACACCTTCTGCGTCACGCGCTCGATACTGCCGTGCAGACCGAAGACGAGTCCAGCGGCGAAGTCTACGAGTCGCTTGGCATCAGTGTCGTCCATCTCGGTGAGATTCATGATCACCGGGGTGCCGCCGCGGAACTGTTCCCCGATGGTACGGGCCTCGTTGTAGGTCCGAGGGTGCAGCGTGGTGATGCGGTAGGGCTCTCGTTCGTTCACTACCTTGGGCATGATCACCGGGGCGCTCTTCTCCAGGTTGTGGCGGCGTTCGGGTGTGATGGACGACACTGGGGCCATCCTCGGGGTCTCCTGCCGGATCGGGACCGCGGCCGGCACCGGCTGCGGGGTGATCGAGGAGACCGGGGCGGGCGCCGCGGCCGGCCGGGGAATGTCCTCCGTCCGCGCCCCCGTTCGAATCGGCTCGGGGTCCGCGTCGTAGTCGTCGTCGGGGTCGTACCCCTGGCCGTCGTACGTCTCGTCCTCCACGAGGCCGAGGTAGACCGCCATCTTGCGCATCGCGCCGGCCATGCTCCTGTCTCCTCCGCTCGGTGGTTCGGCGGCCAGGGCCAGTCGCCCTGCCTGCGGATTCCGCGACGGTCCGCCCGCGACAGCCCGTCAGATCGACTCAGATCGATTCGGATCGAATCAGATCGACGGATGGTCAGATTTCGTGAATTAGTGGCGGGGGCCGCGGAGCTGCGATCCACGGTTCACTAGCGCGCTGAAAGCTGCTAGTTTCTGTCCTATTTTGTCCTGCAGTCTGATCTACTTACTCGGTGACGTTACCTGAGGGGTGACCTCACTCCGAGTACCGCCGTTCCGACGCGCACGTGTGTCGCTCCGGCCGCAATCGCCTGCTCAAGGTCGCCGCTCATCCCTGCGGAGACCATGGTGGCAGCAGGATGGGCCGCCCGTACGGCGGTTGCGATTTCCGCCAGTCGATCGAAGGCCCGGGCCGGGTCGCCGGCCAGCGGACCGGCCAGCGGAGCGACCGTCATCACACCGTCCAGCCGCAGTCCGGGCGTGTCGGCGATGGCATCGGCCAGCTCGGCGACGTCCGCCGGGGCGACCCCGGCCCGGTGCCCGCCCTCCTCGCGCTCCTTGTCGAGCGCCACCTGCACCAGGCAACCGAGCTCCGGCCGCTCGGACTTGAGCACGGCCGCGGCGAGCGACTCCACCAGCCGCAACCGGTCCACCGAGTGCACGTGGTTCGCGTACCGCACGACCGAGCGGACCTTGTTGGTCTGCAGCTGTCCGACGAAGTGCCAGTCAAGAGGAAGGTTTCTGCACTGCTCCGCCTTGGGGGCGGCGTCCTGGTCGCGGTTCTCCGCGACGTCCGTCACACCCAGCCCGGCCAGCAGCGCGGTGTCCTCGGCGGGGTAGGTCTTGGTGACGACCACCAGCCGGACCTCGTCGCGGGCCCGTCCGGCCGCCGCGCAGGCGTCGGCGATCCGGCGCTCGACCACTTCCAGGTTGGTCCCGAGTTCCTCGTACCGGGCCCGCTGGCCCTCCGTCAGCGCCGCCGCGAATTCGGCGCCACCCGGGAACGGTCCGTAGATGTCGTTCGTCATCAGTGATCAGAGCCCAACCAGACGTAGCTCGCGAGCCGGCCCGTGCGCTGCTCGCGACGATAGGAGTAGTGATCGGCGGATTCGAGGGTGCAGACCGATGATCGCACCACCTCGGTGACCCCGGCGGCGGCCAGCTGGGCCACCACTCCTTCGGGCACATCCAGGGCCGGTGTTCCCCAGGACGTCTCGGCGAAGGCCGCGGGCACCACCGCGGCCACCTCGGCGCGCAGTTCGGCGGGCACCTCGTAGCAGCGCCCGCACACCGCGGGGCCGGTGGCGGCGAC
>NZ_JBFBDY010000571.1:0-3959 GCF_040683475.1 Kitasatospora sp. NPDC093558
GCCCCCGGACGCGCGGCCAAGACCGCGCAGGTGCCGGTGGCCGCGAACGCCAAGGGCGTCGACCTGGCGCCCAGTCAGGACCTGCTGGCCCACGGCACCGCGCCCTACTACATCGACCCCGACTTCATCCCGGTCAGCGAGGACGGCTACGCCTGGACCTGGGTCCAGTCCGCCTACCAGACCACGCCGAACTGGATGCAGAGCGGAAGCGCTGACTCCGCACACCCCGGCGTCGGCGTGTGCGGCTACTACGCCGCCGGCGGCAGCTGCCCCAACGACGTCGAGCGCACCTTCTACCAGTTCAACGTCAGCGGCATCGAGGGCGACGTCATCGGCAACGCCACGGTGACCCTCCAGGAGTACGTCTCCGCCGACTGGAGCTGCTCGAACACGTACCCGCTGGACCTGTACTGGACCACGTCCATCAGCAACTCCACCAGCTGGAGCAACCAGCCCACCAAGCAGAGCGGTTCGCTCGGCACCGACCAGGTCGGCGGCTCCGGCCAGAGCGCCTGCCACGACAACGTGCCGTTCGCCTACACCGTCACCAGCGCGGTACAGTCCAACGCCAACGCGAACAACGGCACGATCACCTTCGGCGTCTACGGTGACGAGTCCAACGCGAACGCTTTCAAGCGGCTCACCTACCAGCCGTCGATCTCCGTCACCTACGACCGCACCCCCAACGTCCCGACCGGCGCCAAGACCTCGCCGGAGCCCAAGCTCGTCAGCCCCTCGCAGACCTACGAGGCCTGTGAGAACAGCCCGATGAGCTCCTGGGGCTGGCTCGGCGCGGGCAGCGACCAGGCCAACGCCGTCAGCCTCACCGCCACCGTCTCCAGCCCGGTCCAGGCCCAGCTCTACGGCCAGGCCAGCGTCTGGGACGACAGCGCCAACGGCACCGGAGTGTTCTGGGGTCCCACGGCCCTGACCGCCAGCGGCGGCACGGCCTCCGTCTCGCTGCCGGCCGGCACGCTCAAGGACGGGCACGACTACGGCTGGTACATGTACGCATTCGACAACGTGCCGAACGTGCCGTGGTCCAGCCCGAGCACGGTCTGCCACTTCCGGGTCGACCTGACCCCGCCGAAGCTCTCCCTCGGGTCGACCGGCAACAACTACACGAGCTCGCAGTTCCCGCCGTCCGGCAGCGGTATCGCCTCGACGGTCTACGTCGGCCAGCAGGGCTACATCCCGTTCACCGCCACCGACCCGACCCCGGCCGGGGGCGGCGACGTCTCCGGTGTGGCCTGCGTGATCTACGGCTTCGACCCGCTGCTCGCCGACGGCACCGCGGTGTGCGGCAGTTCCCTGAGCAGCAACCAGATCCCGGTGACCGCGAGTCACTGGGGCACCAACATCGTGTACGCCCGGGCCGAGGACAACGCCGGCAACCTCTCGCCGATCACGTCGTACTCGTTCTACGTGCCGTGGAACCCCTTGGGGACCAAGCCGGTGTTCGGTGACGTCACCGGTGACGGCGTGCCGAAGATCGTCACGCCGGACAGCGCGGGCAACCTGCGCGCGTTCAGCGTCCCGGGCAACCCGCTCGCGCCCAAGGGCGTGGACTTCGTGTCCGCCAAGCCGAACAACACCCCGCCGGTCGACGGGAGCCTCACCGGAGCCTCCGCGGGCGACTCCTGGGCCAACTACCAGACCACCCACCGCGGCAGCCTCAGCGGCGGCGTGAACGTCGACGACCTGTTCGTCCACAAGCCCGGCAGCCTGACCCTGTACTGGTACAAGAACGTCGGCAACACCAGCGGCATCCCCGGCAAGTTCGACAGCCTCAACCACGTCACCAAGCCGGACTGCGACGCCACTCAGACCGACTGCACCGGCTACGTGAAGGACTGGTCCACGACCCTGGAGATCGCCGCCAGCGGCGACCCGACCACCAGCGTGCTCAACGCGGGGACCTTCAAGGACCTCACCGGCCTGTTCACCATCGAGACGAACACCCTCGGCGACGGCTCCCTCTGGTACTACCCCGGCATCGGCAACGGTGCCCTGGGCACGCCCAAGCGGGTCGTCCCCACGGGGATGAAGGGCTGGAACCTCATCTCCCCCGGTGACTGGGCCCAGCAGCCCAACCAGTCGCAGCCGGGGCTGTGGGTGCGCAACCCGGGCAGTGGCGACCTGCGCGGCTACACCTTGACGCCCGGGACCGTCAACGTCCCCAACCCCGTCGGCACCGGCAGCACCGCCCTCCCCACCTTCACCGGCGTCGCTGGCAACGTCCTGATCGGCTGCGGCATCACCGCCGCCGCCTACCCGCGGGTCGGCTCCGACGGCGACCTCACCGGCAACGGCCACTCCACCCTCTGGGGCATCACGCCGTCCGGTGACGTCCGGATCTGGACCGGCTCGCCCAACTACCCGGCCACGACCGGCTCCAGCTGCAGCCCCGGTTACACCTGGACGGCCAGCAGCGTCGTCCTGAACACCGCTTTCGGTGCCGACCGCTGGTCGCTCACCGGCAGCTCCACCAACAACGGCGTCGCCAACGACACCAGTACCCTGGCCCCCGCCACGATCAACGGCTCGGTCAGCTGGACCACCGGCCCCAACAACACCGCGCAGGGCGCCGCCAACTTCAGCGGCGGCGGCTACCTGCGGACCAAGGCCCCCGTCGTCGACTCCTCGCAGAGCTACACCCTCTCCGCCTGGGCCTACCTCGGATCCGCCCCCTCCGCCAACCAGACGGTCCTCGCCGAGGGTGGTAGCAACCACCAGGCGTTCTACCTCTGGTACACCACGGACAACGGTGCGAACACCTGGGGATTCACCACCACAGGCAGTGACAACCCCAGCACCACCTGGTCCGGCGTCCAGTCCACGATCAAGCCGAACATCGGCAACTGGGACCACCTCGTCGCCACGTACAGCGTCGACACCCACGTCATGACGCTCTACGTCAACGGCAAGTTCGCCGGCTCCGCCACCAACACCAGCCCCTGGAAGGCCCCCAACGGCCTGTCCATCGGAGCCTCCGCCAACACCGACGGCAGCTCCTACAACAACCTCACCAACGGTGCCGTCACCGACGTCCGGACCTTCCCGTACGCGCTGACCGCCGAGCAGGTGACCGCGCTCTAATAGACCGGTACAGCCACGAGGGCCTGCGGAGAATCTCTCCGCAGGCCCTCTCTTCTTCACCCCACGGCTTCGTCCGGCTCCGCGGGCTTCCAGCCGAGTGCGGGGCCGAGGCGGGTGGCGAGGTCGGTGAGGATCTGGACGTAGTCCTCGGGGGCGAAGGTGAACGGCAGGGCGAAGGCGACCTCGTCGATCTCCCGGAACGACGCGTGGGCGTGGAGCCGTTCGACGAGCTCGTCCGTCGGGCCGACGAGGTCGCGCTCGAACAGCAGCCGGGCCGGGCCCTGCGGCGTGGCCGTGCGGGGCGTGCGGGCCGTCGCGTAGGCCTCGTACTTGGCGCGCTGGGCGGGCGTGGCGCTGTCGGTGGGGATCACGACGAGCCCCTGGGAGACGCGGGCGCGCTCGCCGTCCGGGTGGGCGGCGCGGAAGGCGCGGATGTGGGCGAGCTGGATCGCCGCGAACTCGTACGACTCGGCCTCCTCCTGCGGCTTCACCACGTTGCTGATCAGCAGGTTCAGCCCGTTCTCGCCGGCCCACCGCGCCGAGCGCAGGCCGGCGGCGCCGTACCAGAGCCGGGCGGCGAGGCCGGGGGAGTGCGGCTGGACGCGCTGCGAGTACACCTCGAAGCCCTCGGTGCCGGCGAAACCGGAGGCCGGTTCGCCGCGGACGAGGTCGAGCAGGCGCCGGGCGCGGCCGGGGCCGAAGTCCTCGTGGTCGCCGGTGTCGGGGTAGAGCGCGCCGCGCACCTGGTCGTAGTGGCCGGGCGGGACGACGCTGAAGCCCGCGTTGAGGCGGCCGCCGGAGAGGACGTCGACGGTGGCGAGGTCCACGGCGAGGCGCAGCCCGGGTTCAGCTCGAGGAGC
>NZ_JBFBDY010000572.1:0-3956 GCF_040683475.1 Kitasatospora sp. NPDC093558
TCCGCGGAGACCACCACGGTGTGGGACACCCCGGGGGTGTTGTCCACGAAATTGGTGATCAGCCAGTTCAGGTTCTGTGCGGCCTGGCTCATCTGAGTCAACTCAACGCTCCTGGTGGTTCGAGCCGCCGAAGAGATCGGTGCTCCGGTTCTGTCCGTTGCCGGACTGGTCTACCTGATCGGGGTCGATCCGGAAGCTTCCGGTGTTGCCGGCGGTGCGGCCCTGCTCCACGCCGCGGCGCAGGTTCGTGAGACGGCCACGGACCTCCTCGGGGCTGCGGGAGACCTGCGGCCCGTCCTGCGGGGTGGGCTTGGCGTTGCCGGCCACCAGGTTCTGCTTGGGGACGCGGCGCGGCAGCCCGGACTGGGTGGTGCCACCGGACGCGGGCTCGCGCAACTGCTCGGCCCGCTGCCAGGCGTTGTCGTTCGGCGACTGCCAGGCGGAGTTGGCGGTCGGGCCGGTCGGGCCGTAGCCGCCGAGCGCGGACACGTCGTGACCGCGCGACTCGGCGGGCGACGAGGTGTCCTTGGCACCGGCGAACCAGTTCGGGGTCTCGCCGTTGGCGCCGGCGGGCGCGGGCGTCCCGACCGGGGCACCGCTCGCCAGCTGCTGGCCGGGGCGGCGCTGCGGCAGCCCGGACGGCAGGGTGGTGGGCTCGGCCGCGGGCAGCGCGGGCGGCTCCGGGGCGTACGGGTGGCTGGTCGCGGCGTCCTGGGCCTGGTGGGCGTACTGGTCGCCGGCGTAGCCGTCGTCGTAGCCCTGGTCCTGGTGGTAGCCCTGGTCCTGGTAGTCCTGGTGCGCGTACTGGTCGTCCGCGTAGCCGGTCTGGTCGTAGCCCTGCTGCGGGTACTGGCCGTACGCGTCCTGGCCGTAGCCGTCCTGCGCGTAGCCGTACTGGTCGTCGGCGTAGGGCTGCTGGTAGCCCTGCTGCGGGGCGTACTGGTCGTAGCCCTGCTGCGGGTACTCCTCCTCGACCTCGACGTCCAGGACCGGCTGCTCGGCGTCCCCGTACGGGGAGGACTCCAGGGCGGCGCGGCGGACCTGGTCGAGGCGCTGGGAGCGCTGGACGGACTCCAGGGCCGGGCTGAACCCGGAGGAGCCGGCGTTGCCGATGCCGGTGAGGTGGTCGTCGAAGCCCAGTTCGGCGGCGCTGCGGGTGCGGCTGTCGGGCGCCCACTCGGAGGTCGGCTCCTGCTCGGCGAAGATGCGCGAGACGGTGAACTGCTCCTCGGGCTCCGGCGCCGGGCCGCCCTTGGTGATGAACGGCGGGAGCATGACCAGCGAGGTGGTGCCGGCCGACTCGCCGGAGGGGCGGAGCTGGACGCGGATGTCGTGCCGCTGGGAGAGCCGGCCGACCACGAACAGGCCCATGCGGCGGGAGATGGTGGCGTCGACCGTGGGCGGCTCGGCCAGCTTCTCGTTGATCTCGGCGAAGTCGTCGGCGGTGAGGCCGATGCCCTTGTCGTGGATCTCGACCAGCACGCGGCCGTCGGGCAGGCGGGTCGCGTTGACCAGCACCCGGGTCTGCGGGCTGGAGAACGAGGTCGCGTTCTCCAGCAGCTCGGCGAGCAGGTGGACGAGGTCGGTCACGGCGGCGCCGACGACCTCGACCTCCGGGATGCCGGACAGCTCGACGCGCTCGTACTGCTCCACCTCGGACGCGGCGGCGCGGAGCACGTCGACCAGCGGGACCGGGGTGTTCCAGCGGCGGCCGGCCTCCTCGCCCGCGAGGACGAGCAGGTTCTCACCGTTGCGGCGCATACGGGTCGCGAGGTGGTCCAGCTTGAAGAGGTTCTCCAGCTGGTCCGGGTCGGCCTCGTTGTTCTCCAGGTCGGTGATCAGCGCCAGCTGGCGCTGGATGAGGCCCTGGCTGCGGCGCGACAGGTTGGTGAAGATCGCGTTGACGTTGCCTCGGAGCAGTGCCTGCTCGGCGGCGAGCTCGACGGCCTGGCGGTGGACCTGGTCGAAGGCCCGGGCGACCTCGCCGATCTCGTCCTTGCCGTGCAGCGGGATCGGGGCGACGGAGGTGTCGACGCGCTCGGGGTCGGTCTTGGAGAGCTTCTCGACGAGGTCCGGCAGGCGGTTGTCGGCGATCTCCAGGGCGGCGCTGCGCAGGGTGCGCATGCCGAGGATCATCGAGCGGGCGACGTAACCGGTGAGCAGCCCGGCCAGGATGAGCGCGGCGACGACGATGACCGTGTTGAGGATGGCGTCGTAGAGCGCGTTGTCCTTGAGGGCGCGGGAGTCGGTGAGCACGTCGTCGAGGAGCGCGACTTCGGTGTTCCGCAGGGCCTGGATGTGGATGCCGGCGGCCTGGTTCCAGTTCTCCGGGGTCAGGCCGGCGTCCTTGGCCTCCTTGAAGGCGGCGTCGGCGGCGGCCTTGCCCTTGCTCTGCCCGTCGGCGGCGGCCTGGCCGTAGGCGGAGGCGAGGTTCAGCAGCGACTGCATGGTCGGCGCGCGGCCGTCGGGCATCTTGTACGCCGAGCGGTCCTGCGAGGTGGCCAGGGCGACCTGCGCGTCGGCGTACTTCTTGGCGTCGACCGGGTCGCTACCGGTGGTGAACTCGGTGATAGCGGTCTGTTCCAGCTTCTCCGAGACCACGACCTGCAGCGTGAGGTCCTGGTTCTCGTAGCGGGTCACCGAGTTCGACCCGATGCCCACGAGCAGGTGCAGCATGAGCGCGCGCTGGGACGAGGCCGCGGCCTTGGCCAGCGACATGGCGTAGATCGCGCGGCCCTTGCTGGCCGCGTTGGTGGAGCCGAGGCCGACCGAGTTGTCGTACGCGAGCAGCGGGGCGAACAGTGTCGAATACGCGTTCGCGGTGGCGCTCGCGAAGAGCTCGCTGCCGTACGCGCTGGCGCGCAGGTGCGGCAGGGCGACCACGAGGTCCTGGAAGGCCTGGTGGCGGCGCGGGAGCTCACCGGACTTGTCCGAGGCGGCGTAGGCGGCTTCGTAGACCTTCAGCGCGGCGTCGGTGGCGGCGCGGGTCTTGGTGACCAGGTTGTCCGGGTCCTGCTTGGTGATCAGCGGTATCAGCGTCTTGTCGCGCTCGGTCTCGAGCGCCTCGGCGAGTTCGGTGGCCGCCTTGGCGAGCTCGGCGGTCTTCTCGGCGCGGGAGGACTTGATGTAGCCGTCGATCGAGGTGTTCACGCGGAGGCCGCCGAACACGAGGCTGATGATGACCGGGATCAGGAGGATCGCGATCAGACGCGTCGGCACGCGCCAGTTGCGCGGCCTGAGGAAGTCGTAGCGGCTGGAGCTCTCGGTGCCCGCGGAGCCGCCGCTGCGGGGCTCCTTCGGGGCGACCGCGGGCGTCACGGGCTGCGGTGCCTGTGAGCGCTCCTCGGTCGGGGTGAACGCGGAGAATCCGGCCGATTCCTTTGCGCTACCGTTCGGCTCGCTCTGGCGGGGCTCGGAGCGCCGCTGCGGGGCGGGTTGCTGCTTACGCCTCACTCGACAACTACCTCTCGGCCGACAGCCGGCCATGGATCAATCCAGCGCTGCCCCGGGCCAGGGTCCGCCGCCGGTGGGCGGGGCGGAAAAAGCTACAGGGGTAGCTGGAATTTCAGCACGTGCAGGGATGGGGGACAAACAGACGTCGAATGCCACCCGCGTCGGCACAATTTGGACATTCGCCGACATGACGGTGCAAAACCGTGGTCTTCTGGCGCTGAGTGACGTGATTCGGCCACGCAGAGTCACTGTTGATCACAAAATGCCTACCGAACTGTTATCCACCGCTTATGAGCGGGTCTTGCGCGGTGCCCCTGCCGGACACCAGCCGGTAAGCAACCCGCCCCGGCGGACCGTCCTGCCGACGGCCCGCCGGGGCGGGGTGTCGCTCGCGACCTCGTGCTCCGCTCAGCGCAGGCGGGCGAGGAGGGCGTGTTCGACGAGGGTGATGAGGGCGCTCTTGGCGCTGTCGCGGCGGCGGGCGTCGAGGGTGATGACGGGGG
>NZ_JBFBDY010000573.1:0-3956 GCF_040683475.1 Kitasatospora sp. NPDC093558
AGCACCGCCTGGGCGCCGGGCAGCGCGTTGCCGGCGGTGGTGGCGGCCCAGTTCTGGCCGGGGGAGGCGGCGCAGTCCTGGATCGCCAGCCGGGTGCCCGGGTTCTTGTTGTCGGACGGGTCGGCGAGGCAGCGGCCGGAGGCCGGGTTCTTGAACGAGCCGGGGTTCGGGCCCGGCACCCACTGCTGGGCGTCGGTGTTGTTGCAGGTCCAGAGCTGGACGGCGGTGCCGTTGGCGGTCCGGCCGCCGGAGACGTCCAGGCACTTGCCGAGGACGTGCAGCGTGTTGTCGGTGCCCCGCTGGACGGTCTGGGCGTTGGTGCCGTTGCAGACCCAGACCTGGGCAGCGGTGCCGTTGGTGGTCGTCGCGCGGTCGATGTCCAGGCACAGGTTCTTGCCCGCGCCGTTCTGGACGGCGGAGGTGAGCGCGGCTCCGGTCGGCGCCGGGAACGACGCGGTGGGCGTGCCGTTGGCGAAGGTCAGCGGATAGCTGAGGACCGCGCCGGTGGTGTTGTCGCGGGCCCACAGGGTGGGCACGCCGCCGACCTTGCCGGGGGCGAGCAGGGTGGTGCGGGACCAGTCGCCGGTGCCGATCCGCACGCCGGCCGCGAGGTTGCAGCCGGCCTGGAAGCTGCCCGGGTAGTACCAGAGTTCGCCCTTGTCGACGGTGACCAGGTCGGGCGCGTCGGCGAGTTGGGCGAGTTTGCCGGGGGCCAGGATCTGGCTGACGTTGTTCCAGGTGCCGTCGCTGCCCTTGGCGGGGCAGCTGTCCGAGTTCTTGATCGCGAGGACGTTCTGGGTCAGCGTGAAGCGGCCCGGGGTGCCGCCGGCGGTGGTGGCGTCGTTCGGGTAGAGGTAGAGCTGGTGGGTCGCCTTGCTGAAGGCGAACAGGTCGTCGGTGTTGCTGCCGGTGGCGGTGCCGCGGTGGGCGATCAGGTAGTTGTTCCAGCCGGTGCCGTCCGGGCTCTTGTCCTTGGTGGAGATCACCTGCGGGGCGGCGGCCGGGTTGCTGTCGCCGCGCACGAGCATCAGGTCGCCGTCGGTGGTCGGGGCGGCGAGGTCCGGGACGCCGTCCCCGTCGAGGTCGCCCTGGACGACCTTGGCGGCCGGGTTCCACGGCGCGAAGAAGCTGTACTGGGCGGTGGTGGCCTGGGTGTTGCCGGCCGCGTCGACCGCCCGGACGTACAGCGTGTGGGTGCCCCACTGGGCGGCGCTGAGCGTGATGGGCACGTCGGCGGTTGCCGCGCCGCCGCTGGTGGCGGTGGCCGGCACCCAGTTCGCGCCGTTGACGTCGGTGTCCAGCGCGTACTCGAAGCGCTTGATGCCGCTGCTAAGGCAGCCGCCGGGGAAGCCGGCCGGGGTCGGGTCGGTGGCGGTGACCTTGACGCTCACGCCGCTGTCACCGGCGTGTCCGGTGGGCGTGGCGGAGCCGCCGAGCGGGGGGAAGACCGGGGAGTCGGCGATGACCGGGACGGTGGGCGGGGTGAGGTCGACCTTGAAGGAACAGGCCGGGGAGACCGGGCCGGTGAGCGTGCCGTCCTCGGCCTGGACCGACCAGCCGTACTGGTGGCCGTCGCTGACGGTGAATCCGAGGTTGGTGCGGACGGTGCCGCCGGGGGAGATCCAGTCGCTGGTGGGCTGGCTCTTCGCCGTCCCGCTCGCCTGGGCGTCCCACACCTTGAACCGGCCGCGCAGGTTGACGCCGCTCATCCGGGTGGTGAGGTGGGCGTTCAGCGCGATGTCGGAGGCGCTGCCGGCGGTGCCGGAGTTGCCGATCCAGCCGGGCCGGCCGTCGCAGCCGTTGCCGTCCGGGTTGTGGGCGGCGGGCGTGGTGGCGAGGGTGTCGGGCTGGTCGGGGGCGATGTCGAAGACCGTGGTCAGGTACGGGTTGCGGTTGAACCGCATGTAGTCGTCGTTGTCGTCGGACTTGGACTCGTTGCCGTAGAGGCCGAAGGTCCAGGTGTCGGCGTGCCCGGCGAGCTTCTTGATCTGTCCGGTGACGTCGAAGTTGACGTCCTGGTTGCCGCAGCTGCCACCGCCGTTGGCGCTGGTCGGGTTCTGCGTGCCGAGCCAGCCGTCGCCGGTCACCGAGGGCTGGTTGTCCCAGCTGGTGGTGTCGGAGATCCGGCCGACGGTGGCGAGGCGCACCTGGTGCGTCTTGTCGCAGTCCCAGGAGGCGGCGTAGGTCTCGGTGAGGTGCAGCACCGACTTGGAGATCACCATGTCGCTGCTGAGGTTGCCGAGGCCGACCTCGTAGAACGCGCGCTGGAGGCCGTTGCAGTCCTTCCAGTGCTGGTAGCCGACACCCTGGCCGTTGTCCTGCGCCTTGTCGTAGTAGGTGTAGCTCGAACAGCCCTCCTGGACGATGGTGTAGTGGTTGGTGGTGCTGGTGACCGGGCTGACCGCGGGGTCGATGTAGAGCGGCCACACGGTGTTCGGGCCGGACAGCAGGCCCGCGTCGGGGGTGAGCACCAGGGCGTCGGACGTGACCGCGGCCCCGACCGGGCGGACCTGGGCGTCGCCGCCCGGCTGGTGCTCGGCGGGGGTCCTGGTCGTCGTCGGCTGGGCCGGAGAGCCGGCGGAGCGGCCGGCCGAGTCCCACATCACCGGGGTCGGGGCGGTGAACGCGGCGGTGCCGTCGGTGGCACCGGCGGTGAGGGAGCCGTCCGGGCCGGTGGTGAGGGAGAGGCCGTCGGTGGTGCGCGTGGCCAGCCGCAGTGACGCGAGCGCCGGATTGGCGGCCGCGGCGGCGTCGTGGACGACCAGGACCTCGCGCAGGCCGCCCTGGTCGGTGGCGGTGACGTCGAGGTCCACGCCGGGCAGGACGCCGTTGTAGCGGGCGCTGTCGCCGCTCACCTCGGGGGCCGGGAGGGCGGTCGGGAAGGTCAGGGCGAGCCGGCGGCCCTTCGGGTCGGTGAGCGTGGCCAGCGGGCCGGTGCCGCCGCCGGAGAGGGAGAGCCCGGCGGGGGTCGCCTTCGGGGAGAGGGTGCCGTCGCCGTTGCGGGCCAGGCCGGCGTCGAGCGCCTTCCACGTGCCGTCCCGCTTGACCCGCACCGGCTGGAGGTGGGTGGTGAGGGTGAAGGTGCCGTCGGCGTTCGCCGTCGTGTCGGCGGTCTCGGTGGTCAGTTCGTCCACCGGGACGGGGCGGCCGGACTTGCGGGCCGAGGCCGAGGCGGCCGCGAGCGGCGTCGCGGCGGCCGCCGGCGCCGGGGCCGCGGCGGGGGCCGGCTGACCGTCCGCCAGGGCCGGGCCGGCGCCGCCCAGGAACAGGCCGCCGAGTGTGGCCGGAATCACCAGGGAACGCGTGAGTGTTCGCACCGGATGGTTCCGGGCGCGGGTGGTTTCCCCCATGAGGTCGCCCTTTCAGGACTGCTGGTGACGGCGGCGGGTGTGCCGTGATGTTCTTCACAGCCGGACACCCCGTCAGGCCCGTCGAATGTCGGATTTGCATCGCATTTGTTCATGTTCATCCGGCCGGATCCGCCCAGGCAGGAGCGCCGGGAGAACCTTCTGCGGTCCGGCTCCCGGGTCGGTCTTTGCCGGTGAAACATTCATGGCAATACGGTGCCGAACGATCATACGTATCGTCAGATGTTCGCATTCGGCGGGCACCTGAAAGTTCAATGTTTGACAGGGGGATAGTTCGGCATGCGATCAAAGCTGCGCCGGATTCACGGACCCCGCGCGCGTGCACTGGCACGACGCGGGACGGTCGCCGTCGCGACAGCGGTGACCCTTTCGCTGCTGACACCGATGGCGGTGGCCGAGTCGGTCGTCGGCGGCTACCACTACACCGACAAGGAGTGGGCGGCCGACCCGCTGCCCGAACTGGCCCGCGTCCCGGGCCACCCGGCGGGCGCCGCCGGCGCGAAGCCCGTCCCGGTACTGACCGCAGGGGCACGGGGACTGACGGAGCACAAGGCGGTCGCCCCCGTGTGGCCGGCCGCTTCGACCGTC
>NZ_JBFBDY010000574.1:0-3953 GCF_040683475.1 Kitasatospora sp. NPDC093558
GGCTGCTCCACGGCCTTGCCGTTGAGATCGGGGAACGGGTGGGAGTGCCGGATGTGGTTCAGGCCGATGACCACCACATAGGTCGCCCCGGAGGTCTTCTCGATCCGGCTGGCGACCGTCTGGACGACGTCCCCGCCGGTGCCGTCGGCCATGGCCTGGACGATCTGGGGGTCGCCGGCGGCCGTCCGGGCGATGGCGAGCGCGCGCTGCTGGTACTCGTGGTCGAGTTCGTCGCGCTGCGCGTAGGTGAGCAGGACGAAGCCGATGGCGCTGGTGATGGCCAGGATGAGCAGCTGGCTGACCAGGATGCGGGCCGAGAGCTTCCTGCCCTGGCCACGTCGTCGGGCCATCCGGCCACCTCCGTAGCGCTCACGCCTCCTTCGCCGTGCTCTTCCGACCCGGCGCGCGTGTAGGCGAGTGTGCCTGGTGAAACGTGGTTTGCCCAGCCCCGCGCCCGTGCGCAGAACGAGCAGAACCCACCGCAATGTCATGAAGCCGCGCAACGCACGCAAGACTCCCGCCACCCCGCATGGCGGTCCTATCTTCTCGGCACCACGCAACACCCCGGAAACACGGAAGGGGTGGCAGAGGAAACCAAGGAGGCGGATTCGATGGCTGCGCGAAACGACGCCGCGCCGAGCCCGGCCGCAGGACGAACCGTCCGGGACGACGCCCGGATCGAGATCTCGGGTGTGACCAAGCGGTTTCTGACCCCGAGCGGTGAGGCTTTCACGGCGACCCGTGATGTGAGCTTCACCGTCGAGCCGGGCCAGTTCTGCGCGGTCGTCGGACCGACCGGCTGCGGCAAGTCGACCACCCTGAGCATGGTGTCCGGCCTGGACCGCCCGAGCGAGGGGGAGGTTTTGGTCGGCGGCCGGGAGGTCGACGGCATCACGGACGGCATCAGCTTCATGTTCCAGGCGGACGCGCTGCTCCCCTGGAAGACCGTGCTGGGCAACGTGGCCATGGGCCCGGTGTTCAAAGGTGTGGGGAAGGCCAAGGCCAACGCCGCCGCCCGGGACTGGCTGCGCCGGGTCGGACTCGCCGGGTTCGAGGACCACCACCCGCACCAGCTCTCCGGTGGTATGCGCAAGCGTGTCGCGATGGCCGCCGCGCTGATCAACGAGCCGAAGATCCTGCTGATGGACGAGCCGTTCGGCGCCCTGGACGTCCAGACCAAAGCGATCATGCAGAACGAGTTGCTGGGCCTGTGGGAGCAGCTGCGTCCCTCGGTCATCTTCATCACCCACGACCTGGAGGAGGCCGTGGCCCTGGCCGACCGGGTGGTGGTGATGACCTCCCGTCCGGGCTCGATCAAGGCGGTCTACGACATCGACCTGCCGCGTCCGCGCGGCGCGGTGCAGGACATCCGTTTCCAGCCCCGGTTCCTCGAACTCCACCACCAGATCTGGGCCTCGCTCCGCGAGGAGGTCGAGCGCGCCTACGCCGACACGACGGGAGAGAAGAAGTCATGAGCAGCGTCTCCTCCACCGCCCCGGCCGAGACCGGGACCCCGGCCACGGACGCCACCGCCGCGAGTGTCGGCAAGCGCGCGGTTCGCAAGCGCAAGCTGCTGGTCCTGCTGGCCCAGCTGGGCCTGGCCGTCTTCGTGATCGGTGGCTGGCAGCTGGCCACCACGTGGAAGTGGCTCGACCCGTTCTTCTACGGGCAGCCCAGCGGCATCGCCCAGCGCCTGGTCGACTACTTCACCAAGGGAGAGCAGGCCACCGAGTTCGGCTCGTACTGGATGCAGATCGAGACCACGCTCCGGGAGGCGGTCTTCGGATTCGCGGCCGGCACGGCCGCGGGAATCGTCCTCGGTGTCCTGCTCGGGCAGAACCGGTTCCTCTCCGACGTGCTGAGCCCGTACATCAAGATCGTGAACGCGGTTCCGCGCATCGTGCTCGGATCGATCTTCCTGGTCGCGTTCGGCCTCGGTGAGACGCCGAAGATCCTGCTCGCGGCGGTGCTGGTGTTCTTCGTGGTCTTCTTCAACGCCTTCCAGGGCGTCCGGGAAGTCGACCGGAACATCCTCAACAACGCCCGGGTGCTGGGCGCCTCGCCGCTGCAGATCGTGCGCCACGTGGTGCTGCCCTCGGCGCTCACCTGGATCACCGCCAGCCTGCACACCGCCTTCGGGTTCGCCATCGTCGGTGCGCTGGTCGGCGAGGTGCTCGGCGCGCAGGCCGGCCTCGGCCTCGTCATCAAGACCGCTCAGAACCAGTTCGACCCCGACGGCGTGTTCGCCACGATGGCCGTCATCGCGGTCATCGTCCTGATCGCCGAGTGGCTGATCACCAAGCTGGAGCGACGGCTGCTCTCGTGGCGTCCACCGTCCGCGTCCGAGAGCGCGGTCATCTAGTCCGCACAGCCCGCCACCCCGAGTACCCCCCACGCAGTACCTCCCCGAAGGGACAGCCATGTTCAAGCGGACTCTCACCGGCACCGTCGCCGGCGCCCTCGCCCTCGGCCTCACCCTCACCGCCTGCTCCTCCAGCGCCTCCAAGAACAGCGCGGACGCCGGCGGCACCCCGACCGTGAAGATCATGGTCGGCGGCATCGACAAGCAGATCTACCTGCCGTTCCAGCTCGCCCAGCAGCTCGGCTTCTACCAGAAGTACGGCGTCAACGTGGTGCTCAGCACCGAGTCCGACGCGGTCGGCGCCGAGGACGCGATGGCCTCCGGCCAGGTCGACATGGCGGGTGCCTGGTACATCCACACCATCGACTTCGCGGCGAAGCACAAGGCGGTCGAGGGCATCGTCCAGTTGTCCGGCGCGCCAGGCGAGAGAGAGATGTGCGCCAACAACAGTGGTGTCCACTCGCCGGCCGACTTCGCGGGCAAGACCCTCGGCGTCACCGACCTGGGCTCGGGCACCGACACCCTCACCGAGTTCATCGCGGCCCAGAACAAGCTCAGCACCGACCAGTACCACCGGATCGGCGTCGGCGCCGGAGCGACGGCGATCGCCGCGCTGCAGAACGGCAAGGCGGCCTGTGTGATGACCACGCAGCCCACGGTGACGGCCATTCAGAAGAGAGGCGTCGGCTACTCGGCCGTCGACCTGGCCACGACCGACGGCGCCAAGGCGGCGGTCGGCGGCCTCTGGCCGTCCGCGAGCGTCCTCGCCCAGACCGACTGGGTCAACTCCCACAAGGACGCGGCCCAGAAGGTGGTCACCGCTCTGGTCGCCACCATGCAGTGGATCAACACCCACTCCGCCGCCGACATCGCCAACGCGCTGCCGCCCGCCTTCACGACCAACGGCGCGGTGACCAAGGACGACTACATCACCGCGCTGACCCAGGACAAGGGCCAGTTCCTCCCGGACGGCATCATGCCGGCCGACGGCCCGAAGAACGTCCTGGCGACCGAGAAGCTGGTCGGCCTCAAGAACGTGGACTCGGTGGACCTGGGCAAGACCTTCACCAACGAGTTCGCCCAGGCCGCCGACAAGACTCTGGGCATCACCAGTACCTCGACCCCGGCCGGCTCCGACGGCTGACCCTCCCCTGAACCCCCGGGCGCGCGCTTCCCCAAGATCGCGCCCGGGGTTCTCCCTGTGCCGAGCCGGGCAGGGCATGCGTCGAACGATGTGAGACACAGTCTCGAACGAACCAAGCCCGTCCTACCAGCCCACCCCGAGGGCCTCCAGCTGCCCGAGCTGCTCGGGGCTGAGCTTGTCCCGCCGGGCCTTCTGGTTGTTCAGCCAGGCCCCCAGAGACAGCCCCTCCTCGGTCTTGTGCGCCCGCGGTACCTTCGAGTGGCCCTCGCGCTCGACGAACGCCGCGAGCGCTACCACGCCAGCCGCGAACCGGTCCGCGCGGGAGACCGTCGGCTTCGCAGCGGCGGGATCCCGCGGGGCGGAGAGATCGTGGTGCAACTGGTGGCCTGCCGCCGCTGGGAGGTGCTGCGGCTGCAGGTCGGGCCCGGCGACGCCGGCGGGCTGCGA
>NZ_JBFBDY010000575.1:0-3949 GCF_040683475.1 Kitasatospora sp. NPDC093558
CGAAGGTGTCGCGGCCGAGCACCGCGTCCTCGGCGGCGTCCGCGGTGGCCAGTGCGAGGTCGACGGCACCGGCGTCGAGCCGCCGCAGGTTGTCCACACTGGCCGCGGTGCTCACGGGGGTGACGGTGAGCCGCCGGTGGCCGGCCGCCACGGCGTCGGTGAAGGACCGTCCGAAGGCGTTGTACGGCCCGCCCTCGGGCCCGCTCGCCAGCCGCAGCGACCCCGTGGGCCCGCTCCCGTCCGAGCACCCGGCGAGGACGCCGGCGGCCCCGCCGAGCAGCACGGCCCGGCGGGTGAGGGCGGGCCCGGCGGTCAAAGCGTGACGAACGTGTAGCCCTTGGCCTTGAGGGCCGGGAGCACCGAGCGCAGGGCTTCGAGCGTCTGGGTGCGGTCGCCGCCGCCGTCGTGGCAGAGGAGGATGTCGCCGGGCTTGGCGGCCAGGAGCTTCTCGGTGATCTTGTTGACGCCGGGCCGGGCCCAGTCGCGCGGGTCGACGTCCCAGTCGATCGGGGTCAGGCCGAGGCGGGCGGCCTCCTCGAAGACCGTCGGGGACCAGTCGCCGCCGGGGGAGCGGAAGAGCGTCGGCACGGCGCCCCCGGCGTCGACGACGACGGACTGCGTGTCGGTGAGCTGCTGGCGGATCTGGGCGGCGCTGCGGTGCGAGAACGGCTGCGGGTGCGTCATGGTGTGGTTGGCCAGGGTGTGGCCGTCCGCGGCGATCTGCTTGATGACGTCCTTGTTGGCGTGCGCCTCGCTGCCGACCACCGAGAACGTGGCCCGGATGTCGTACTTGCGCAGCAGTTGCAGCACCTGCGGGGTGTAGAGCCGGCTCGGGCCGTCGTCGATGGTCAGGGCGACGGCGTTGGACGGGGCGTTGGGCAGCAGATCGTGGATCTTGAACACCGGCTTGGTCCGCACCCCGACCGGCGTGGCCGACGGCACCGGCAGCCCCGGGACGGCGGGCGGGTCGGTCGGCGCGGCGGGGGAGAACGAGTCGTTCGGCGAGTCGCCGTTCGCGCTGTCGGCGCTCGCGGACCCCGAGCTGCTGCACCCGGCCAGCGCGCCGCCGGCCCCGAACACGGCGGCCCCCGTCGCCGCCCACGTCAGCAACTGCCGCCGCGCCACCGTCCGGTCGTCGCCCGCCCGCCGCATCGTCATGATCCGTCCCCCCGTGTCTCGTGCCGGTCCTGCTCCTCGGACGCGGTGATGCCCAGGCCCGGTTGCAGTGATCAATGTCTACCCTACGACCGGCTCCGCGATCGTCTCGGCGCTGCGGTACGCCTGGTCGAGGTTCTCCTCCACCCAGCTGCGCAGGTGGTTGAGCGGGACGGCGGCGCTGCGCCCGAGGTCGGTGAGGGAGTACTCGACGTGCAGCGGGACGGCCGGGTAGACGGTGCGGTCGAGGATGCCGAAGTCCTCCAGGCGGCGGAGCGTCTGGGTCAGTACCTTCGGGCTGATCCCGCCGAGCCGGCGCTGGAGCGCGCCGAAGCGCTGCGGACCGTCCTCCAGGGCCCCTATGGCGAGCGCGGACCACTTGTTGGCCAGCAGGTCGAGCAGCGCGCGGCACGGGCACTGGGCCGCGTAGACGTCGTGGTGGGCGTGCTGGCCGCTGGGGCACGTGGTCGCCATGCGTTCACTCTCCTGACCTGGAGGCTTTCCAAAGGGAAGTATTAGCCCTTGAAGGTAACCATATCCCTCCGGATAGCGTCGCCGACGTCAGGGGGAAGGCCGCCGACGGCCTCCCCGGGAACGTCGTTTCAGGAGTTTTCGCATGTCCGCAGACACGATGCGCGCGGTGGTCCAGGACGGTTTCGGCGGTCCGGAGGTGCTGCGGGTCGAGCAGGTGGAGCGCCCGGTGCCGCTGCCCACCGAGGTGCTGGTGCGGGTGCACGCCGCCGGTGTGAACCCGGTGGACTGGAAGACCCGTGCCGGTTCGGGCATGGCCGGCCTGCTGGGCGAGGGCCCGTTCACCCTCGGCTGGGACGTGTCGGGCGTGGTCGAGGAGGTCGGCTTCGGCGTGACCACGCTGAAGCCCGATGACGAGGTCTACGGCATGCCGTGGTTCCCCCGTCTCGCCAACGGCTACTCGGAGTACGTGACCGCCCCGGCCCGGCAGTTCGCCCGCAAGCCCGCCACCCTGGACCACGTGCACGCCGCCGCCGTGCCGCTGGCCGCGCTGACGGCCTGGCAGGCCGTCGTCGACACCGCCCACGTCACCGCCGGGCAGCGCGTCCTGGTCACCGCCGCGGCCGGGGGCGTCGGCCACTTCGCGGTCCAATTCGCCCGGCACCTGGGCGCCCACGTGATCGCCACCGCGAGCGCCGCCCGCCACCAGTGGCTCAAAGAGCTCGGCGCGGACGAGGCCGTCGACTACACCACCACCCGCTTCGAGGAGGTCGTCACGGACGTCGACGTCGTCATCGAGCTGGTGGGCGACGCGCACGACGACAGCAGCACGCGGTCGCTGAAGGCGCTGCGCCCCGGCGGCCTGCTGGTCACCATCCCGGCCGGCGTCTCCCCGGAGCTGGCCGCCGCGGCCGAGGCGGCGGGCGTGCGGGTCACCCCGTTCCTGGTCGAGCCGGACGGCGCCGCGCTGACCGCGATCGCCGGGCTGATCGACGCCGGCGAGGTCGCCGTCGAGGTCGAGGAGACCTACCCGCTGGAGCGGGTCGCCGAGGCCCACGCGCGCGGCGAGGCCGGCCGCACCCGTGGCAAGCTCGTCCTGACCGTCACGAACTGAACCGCGCCACAAGGAGTTTGGAGCAGCAGCATGTACTACGAGATCCGCCGCTACCAGGCCCGTCCGGGCCGCCGCGACGAGTGGGTGCGCTACATGGAGGACGTGGTCATCCCGTTCCAGTCGTCGATGGGCATGGACGTGACCGCCTCCTTCGTCGTCGACGACGACGAGGACGGCTACGTCTGGATCCGCCGCTTCGAGGACGAGGCGACGAGCGAGGCCGTCTACGCCGCGGTGTACGGCAGCGAGCGCTGGAAGGAGGAGATCGGCCCGGTCGTGCGCGGCCTGCTGCTCACCGAGCAGACCGTCGTCACCCGCGTGACACCGACCGCCGCCTCACCCCTGCGGTGACCGCCGCCTCACCCCTGCGGTGACCGGCGCGATGACGAAGGACGCCTCACCGCTCAGGGATTGTTGAGCGCGTACGAGCGGAACGTCGCGAGGAGCGGCAGGACATCGGTCTTGTTCGGGTCCTCCGTGACCGCCCGCATCGCGTCGATCACCACGTGGGCGATGGCCTTCGTCACCACCAGGTCGTGCGGTGCGGCCACCGCGCCCCACGTCTTGAGCGCCCGGGTGAGCAGTGCGCTCATCCGGGCGCCGATGTTGGAGCTGACGGCGTCCGACAGCTCGGCGATCTCCTCGTCGCTCATCGTCGAGCGCAGGCCGAAGGCGAGCGCCATGAGCGTGTCCATCGCGTGCTCGCCGTACGCGGCCACCAGTGCCGGCAGGGTCTGCTCGCCCGGCCCGCCCGCGGCGAGGGCGGACAGGGCCTCGTCGTCGTCCTTCCACGCCGCCTCCAGGGCGGCCAAGGCTCGGAGAGCCTCGTCTACCGTCAGCCCGTCTGTCATGGGGAGAACGGTATTGAGCCGCACCGGGCGGCACGCGGTTCGGGGGCCGACATCACACGTTCGAGCGAAGCCCGGCTCAATCCGGCCGGTTCGCTCCGGCGAACTGCTTCGCATCCCATCCACCGCCCAGTTCCGGGGCCAGGGAGGCGAGGGCGAGCGCGGCGAAGTCGGGGGCGTCACCCGCGCGTTCGGGGAGCGCGCCGAGGAGCGGGGCGCCGGCCGAGCGCGGCAGGTCGGCGAGGTTGCAGCGCTCGGCGAGGCCGGGGGCGGCGGGCCAGGAGCCGACGACGACGCCCGCGAGCGGCAGTCCGCGCGCCGCGAGGGCCTCCGCCGTCAGGGCGACGATGTTCAGGGTGCC
>NZ_JBFBDY010000576.1:0-3946 GCF_040683475.1 Kitasatospora sp. NPDC093558
GGATCATCACCACCGTCGTCGGCCCCGCACGCGCGGGGATTGCTCCACGTGGTCGCACTTCATGTCGGAGAAGTGGCAGTCGGCCCCGCACGCGCGGGGATTGCTCTGCGTACAAGCTCTCACCGAGCCTCGTCGGAACGTCGGCCCCGCACGCGCGGGGATTGCTCCTACATGTTCGTCATGTCGCCCCGCATGGCCTCGTCGGCCCCGCACGCGCGGGGATTGCTCTCCGGGTGTCGCCTCGGCCGGAAGCGCCGAGCGGTCGGCCTCGCACGCGCGGGGATTGCTCGTCCTTCTCCCGGGTGGTGGCGGCGGCGATGGTGTCGGCCCCGCACGTGCAGGGATTGCCCTTGGTGGGCGTGGATGATCCAGAGCCGGTCGAGCTCGGGGACCGTCCGGGGGCTGAAGGGTGAGGGTCAGCGGGTGGTGGTGACGTGCCTGTAGGTACCCAGGCGGGTGGCACGGGGGCGGAGGGAGCGCGGGAGCGGGCGCACCAGCTGCCGGCCCGGGTGCAGGATCCGCAGCGCCTGGTCGGCGGCGAGCCCGGCCAGCAGGGTGACCGTTCCCGCGCCGGGGTGGGCAGGCCAGGTGCCTTGACGTGCCGAAGCGCCGGTAGGCCCAACGTGGGATGGTCAGGAGGCGCGAGACCTGCCGAGGAGCAGATCCGTGAACGCCTTGATGTCGTCGGCGTCGTGGCCGAGACGCCTGAGGCGGTCGACGGCCAGGAGCAGGGCCTGGGCGGCGATGTCGGTCGCGTAGATCCTGGTGGGGCTGTCGGGCTGGTTCGTGCTGTTGCCGAACCACTCGGCGAGTTTCTCCACGCCGAGGTCGTCGAGCAGGAGGCCGAGGGAGGCGTGGACCTCGCCGACGACGCCGAACACGGCCTCCAGCCGGGTGGAGGCCTCGCGCTCGCAGTACAGCCCGGGGGTTTGGGGGAGGACCTCGGAGTCGTAGGTGCAGCCGGTCGGAGGGGAAGCCTTCAGCTGCTGCCAGACTTCGGCCGCTGCCGCGTCGGTGCCCAGCGAGGCCGTGAGGGTGAAGTGGTGGACAGACAAGGTCGGTTCCTGGTGCGTTGAGGGTGGGAGGTGGCTACCGGCGGACGGGGAGGGCGAGGCGTTCGATGCGGGTGGCCAGGGCGGGGTCGCTCTCGGTGCGGCCGAGCCGGCACATGGTGCTGGTTCGCACCGCGGTGGCCTTGACGCCGCGCATGCTCATGCACAGGTGCTCGCCGACGGTGAAGACGGCGACGTCGTCGGTGCCGGCGGCCTTGGCGAGGTCGTGGGCGACGTCGTGGGTGATGCGTTCCTGGAGCTGGAGGGCGTGGGTGTGGGCCTGAAGGTGGCGCACGAGCTTGGACAGGCCGAGGACGGCGGTGTCGGGGACGTAGGCGATGGAGACGTCGAGGCGGAAGGGGAGCAGGTGGTGCTCGCAGACGCTCCACGCCTCGATGCCGGTCAGCAGGACGAAGTCGCCGTACTGTCCCTCCTGGGCGAAGGCGGTGTCCAGCCTTCCCGGGGCGTGGTTCAGGAACTCGCCCCACCAGTCGGCAACTCGGCGGGGTGTGTTCTTGAGGCCGTCGCGCTCGGGGTCCTCGCCGAGGGCGAGCAGCAGCTCGCGGGTCAGCTGCGCGACGCGCGGCCGGTCGACGGGGCGGCGCTGGGCTTGTACGGGTATGGACATCACTGATCGTCCCCTTGGGGTGAGTTGACGGGGTCGCGAAGCGCGGTGTGTCAGAGGTGGGTGGCGCCGGGCAGGCAGCCGAGGATCGGTACGGCGGTGAACGCCTCCGCGTATCGGGTACCGATGCGGGCGCCCCAGAGCCGGCCGAGGGTCTCGGCCATGGGGCCGAAGTGCTGCTCGATGGGCTGGCTCGCGTGCTCGCGCAGCGCGGCCAGCTTGGTGTCGAAGGTCGCGGTCGCGTCCACGATCACGTCGGCGCGCACCGGGCCGTCGAGGGTGAGCGAGTTGTAGGTGTCGCAGGTGTAGAAGCGGCTCGGGCGGCCGGTGGCGATCCGGGGCTCGGGGACTGCCGCGAGCACGGCGGCGGCGACCGCCCGGTGTTCGGGATGGACATCGTTGAGCGGGTGGGTGATGACGATGTCCGGCTCCGTCTGCAGCAGTAGTTGCTGCACGGTGGCGTGGTCGAGCTGGGTGACTTGGCGCAGGTCGGCGCCGAGGACGGCGGCGCCTCTGCGGGCTTCGGCGTCGCGGATGTCGTCGCGGTGCGGGACGGCGATGGTGACGGCGGTGTGCCTGGCGTGGAGGGCGAGGGTGGCGCCGGCCCACAGTTCGGCGTCGTCGGGGTGGGCGAAGGCGGCCACGACTGAGCCGGGCGAGGCGGCGGTCACCACAGGCCCAGCTTCTCGACGACGTCGGCGGGCTTGGGTAGCTGGGGGCTTGCCTCGCCGCCGAGGGTGACGGGTACGTCGATGTCGCGGCGGACCGTGATCATCGCCTCCCAGCGGAGTACGTCCTCCCAGGCGGTGGTGATCGCGGCGCCCTTGGCGCCGGCCAGCCGTCCGGAGCAGGGAAGATCGCGCAGCCGCAAGCCGTCGCGCAGCAGGGTTGCGGCGACCTTCGGGCCGACGCCCCGGACGCCGGGGATGTTGTCGGACTTGTCACCGGTCAGAGCACGGAAGGCCGGCCACTGGGCGGGGGTGACGCCGTAACGGGTCAGGACCTCGTCGGCGGTGATGATGCGCTGAGAGGCCTTACGGGAGCGGTTGAGGATGCGCACGCGGTCGTTCAGGAGCTGGTAGAAGTCCATGTCCCGCGACATGACCAGAACCGGCCGCGACCCGGCGGCCCGGGCGGCGAGGGTGGCGATGACGTCATCGGCCTCGGCGTCGTCGACCTCGACCCACCGGATCCCGTACGCGTCCAGGCCGTCCTTCACCGGGGCGAGGAACTGCAGCGGCTTGAGCGCCTCCGGCGTCGCCTCCCGGTTGGCCTTGTAGTCCTGGTCGGCGGCGACGCGGTCGGCGGCGCCGTGCTCGCCGTCGAAGACGACCAGGACCTCGGGCTGCGCGACGTCGAGGTCGTCGCGGATCGTGGCGCGCAGCAGGGCGAAGAAGGCGAACAGGCCGGTCAGTTCACGGGTCTTGTCGCGGGAGAAGATCGGGGCGGGGAATCCGAAGGTGCCGGCCCACAGAAGGTTGAACCCGTCGACGAGCAGCAACGGCGCAGGGGGTGCGGGGGTTTCGGGCATCACGACACCGCCTCTAGGAAGAGTTCAGCGATTCGGCGCGGCTGGAACTCGGCCGCTCTCCGATACACGGTCTGTGTAGTCGCGGCGTACAGTATGTCATCTTCCAGGAGGGTCTGTGCCGCCTTGTGGAGGGCGGCGGGGCCTTCGCTGTGGTCGACGAGCAGGTGCTCGCCGTGGCCGGTCGGGTCGATCAGGGCGGGCAGGTTGCCAATCCGGTAGGCGACGACGGGGGTGCCGACGCTCATGGCTTCCAGGGCCACCAGGCCGAAGGTCTCCTTCAGGCTGGGGACGATCACCACGGACGCCCCGGCGAGCCAGGGCAGCACCTCGTCCCAGGCCAGAGCGCCGCGCAGATGGACGCCCGAAAGACGGTCCGCCGCTTGGCGGCAGCGCTTGAGGAGCTCGGACTGCGACCCTTCGCTGGCCTCGAATCCGGCTTCGGCGAGGGCCACCTCGAGCGGCCGGTTCCAGCCGGAGGCGGCCTCCAGCAGGTCGAGTACGCCCTTCTCCGGTCCGAGCCGGGCCAGGACGCGTACCGGGCCGGTGCGGCGCAGTTGCTCGCGCCGGGACGGAGTGGGCGGGGGCACGGAGGCGTCGGTCATGAGTGAGTTGGGGACGACGCGCAGGTTGCGCGGGCCCCAGCAAGCCAGCTCGTCGCGGACGACGGCGGATGGCACGAGGACGCGGGTGGCGCGGGCGAGCGCGGGGCCGGCGTCGAGGACGTGCGGCCTGACGTGG
>NZ_JBFBDY010000577.1:0-3943 GCF_040683475.1 Kitasatospora sp. NPDC093558
GTCGGACGCCCGGCGGCGAGCAGCGCCCCGGCGAGGGCCCGGCCCATCGGGCCCAGGCCGAGAACGGCAACGGCGGTGCGGTCAGCGGCGGTTGAGGAAGGTCGTTCGTTCGGCATGGCGGTTACGCTAGACCTTCACGCCGACGTCAGAGTCAAGCCGGGCGCGGCGGCCGTGCTGCCACCAGGAGGTGCCCGCGATGCGGATCGGAGAGCTCGCCCGGCGGACCGGCGTCACGCCGCGCGCCCTGCGCTACTACGAGGAGCAGGGGCTGCTCACCCCCGAGCGCCGCCCCAGCGGCTACCGCGAGTACGGCGAGCGGGACGTGGACGCCGTCCACGGCATCCGCACGCTCCTCGCCGCCGGCCTCAACAGTGCCGCGATCGCCGAGATCCTGCCCGGCCTGCCGCTCCCGGGCCACCGCCGCCCCGGCCCGACCTGCCCGGAACTGCTGGACGGCTTGGCGCGCGAACGCGCCCGGATCACCCGCCAGATGGACGAACTCGCCGCCGCCCGCGACCTGTTGGACGAGATCATGGGCTCGGGGGCGCCGAGTGAGGCGATCCGTGGAGGCGCAGCATCGAGGGCGCCCAAGTCGCCGCCGGCGACGACGGCCTCGTAGTCGGACGAGCACATAGGGCAACCAGAAAAATGTGGCCCGGGTTTCATGTGTCACGACACATGTGTCGTGTAATGTGTCCGTTATGAGTACTTCGAAGAAGGATCCGACGCTCGTCTTCATCCCCTGCTTCTCCGGCGCTCCGTGGAGCGCCGAGCAGCTCGCCCCCTACGGCGAGGCGCCCAAGCGGACGCTGCGCCTGCCCGAGGGCGTCAACGACATCGAGCGCTATGCCGACCACGTCGAGAACGCGGTCGCGGACCTGGACGACTACGTGCTGGTCGGCGACTCGTTCGGCGCGAACATCGCGCTCGCGCTCGCCATCCGCCGCCCGCGGGGCCTGCGTGCCCTGGTCCTGTCCGGCGGGTTCGCGGCCAACCCGGTCGACTCCAAGCCGTGGAAGGCCCTGATGCGGGTGATCGGCAAGGCCCGCGGCCCGCTCTACCGGCAGCTGACGCTGCGGGCCCACGCCCACCGCCTCGCCTCCCCGTTCGACGGCGAGGGGCAGGTGCCCTGGAGCGAGGCGCGCAGCCGCGAGCTGTTCCTCGTCAACACCCCGGCCGCCTCCTTCGACGCCCGCGTGCAGGCCGTTCTCACCGCCGACTACGTCGACGCACTCGGCCGGGTCCAGGTCCCGACCCTGATCCTGACCCCCTCGCACGACGTGCTGATCGGCGAGAACGCCTCCAAGACCATGCTCGCGGGCATCCCCGACGCCCGGGAGGTCGTGCTGCCGCGCACCGGACACATGTTCCGCTTCTCCCACCCGGCCACCTACGCCACCGCGGTCGAGGACTTCCTCGCCACCGTGCCGGCCACCGGCCAGGTCGCCGGTGCGTAAGGCCGAACACCTGCGGTTCGCGATCCTGGCAGCCCAGCGCGAAGGCAACCGGCTGCTGATCCAGGCCCTCAAACCCCACGGCATCACCCCGTCGCAGGCCGAGGTGCTGCGCCTGCTCCAGCAGCACGGCACCTTGAGCCTGAACGGGCTCGGGCAGCTCCTGGTGTGCGAGAGCGGCACCAACCCCAGCCGGCTGGTCGAACGCGTCGTCGCGGCCGGGCTGGTCGAGCGCCGCACCGACGCCGCGGACCGCCGCTACCTCCAGCTCAGTCTCACCCCCGAGGGTGAACGCCTGGCCACCGCGGTCGCCGAGATCGAGGAGTTCCTCTACGCGGCGACGGACGCCGCCTGCGAGGGCCTGGACACCGACGCGATGCTCGCCTTCCTGCACAACTTCATCGACCCCCTGCCCTCGGGCGAGGCCCTCAACAAGCGCCTCGCCCTCGACTAGAACACGTCTTCTGGAACGCGTCTTCTGGAACACGTCTTCGCCTGCGCCCCGTCCCGGGTGGACTCCTCCGACACCGCCACCCGCCAGGCCACCGCCGGCTCCCGGTGCGGACTTTCAATTTCCCTCGGGGGAGATCCGACTCGCAGCCGACAGCCACAGGTCCGGTTGTCGGTAAGGCAACAGCCACTCGCTTCGCCGGACGGGCGGGCGCTCGTGCACCGGCTCCTCCTCGTCGTCGTCCCCGACGATCTCGTGGAGGAGCACCGTCACGACGTACAGCCGGTGCTCGGCGCGCTCGGCATGGCCGCGCACGCCGTCCTCGGTGATCAGGGCTAACTCCAGTGCAGCATCAGTGGCATGGCGGAAGGTCACCAACAGGACCGACCTCAGTCCCGGCTCGCTCACGTCGTCCGCCAGGTTCTCCAGGTCCGCCGACAGTTGCTTGGCCGCCGTGCAGACCTCGTCCACCGCCCACGGCAGGTCGGCCCTCGTCCCGTACCCGATCCGCACGCGGGTGAGCCGGCCGGCCACCTGCCGGGCAGCACGGGCCAGGCGCCGAAGTGCGTCGTCCGGTGGCCTTCCGGCCGGTGTCGGCCGCCAGGGCGCGGCCCACGTCCGGTCGGCGCACGTCCGGTCGGCCCACGCCCGGTAGGCGGACCCGGGTGGTAGGACCACCGGCTCCCAGCGCCCGATGCCCAGCGTCCGGCCGTCTTGACCCGTCAGCTCGTTCCGCAGGGGCTCGGGCAGCACCAGCACCGGTCCTGGCCCCTGCCGGGCCACGAACTCGTCCCGGGCCGCCTTGAGGTACGCGATCTTGCGGCGGAGATCCCAGAGCACACGCCGATTCGGCAGGTGGGTCCCGAGGACACCGGCCATGTACCTCGGACGCTGTTCCCGGGAGAGCCCGGCGAGCATGAGACGGCACCAGCGAGCGATCGACTCCCGGCCCGCGTCGCGCGGCAGCACGGCGATCGCCCCGTTGCCCTGGCCGACGTCGTAGTCGTCCCAGCCGACGATCCGCGAGCACGCTTCCGCCACGGCCAGGAACAGCGCGTCCCGGAACTCCGGGTCGAGGCCGCTCCTGCCGGAGCGCTCGCAGTCCACGACCAGGATGACGCGGCGGAGGGGTTCCTCCAACGGGCTTCCGTCCTCAGGGGCGTCATCGGACTGTTGAACAATCGGATCCAGAACCGGCTCGATGGACGCCGGGTCGAGGTCGGGCGCGAGCGAGGATCCCTGCAGGGTCCTGAGGAAGCCCCGCAGCGGCGGGCTCAGTCTGCCGACGTCCACTTCCGCGCCTCCGTGCGACGGCGGGCGGAGGCGCTCCAACTCCCGCGTCCAGGGGCCCGCGTCGCTCGTGCTCGCGGTGCGGAGAATCGTGAGGGCCCAACGGATCAGGTCGCCGGTGACGGCCTCGGGCATGGGGTTGGTCATGGGTGCGTCCTCCTCCGTTCCTCGTCGGTCGGGTCCTGCTGCTGCTCGGCGGGTTGTCGGGTCCCGCGCTGCGGGCCGAGGCCGAGATCGTCGCGAAGTCTCTTTACCCGCATCGAGACCGCACTCTCGGAGATCCCGAGCCGGGCCCCGATCTCCTTGTCGGTGAGCCCCAGGGCACGCCCGCGGAAGATCTCCGCAAGCTTCCGGCATTGATCGGCGGTGAGGTCCGGCCGGAGGCCGGCAATCAGGGCCTCGCACGCGGCCTGGTCGGGCACGGTGTCGTCGTGGGCGGGCTCCGGCTGCACTTCCCCGCCGTCCACGATGCCGGGCAGCGCGTCGCCGAGCGGCAGTTCGACGGCGGCACCCGCCCCGAACTCCCGGTACCAGCGGCGGTGGGCGCCGGGGAAGGCCAGCAGGACCGCGCCCACGAAGTAGGAGGCGAGCGTGGCACCGCCGGCGCAGCTCCAGCCGCCCTCGATCAAGGCTTTCTTCCGGAACCGCGTCCAGGCGAGGGCGACCGTCTCGCCGATCAGCGACTCCCGTTCGTCCGCGCGCACGCGCAGCACCCGCCGCGCCGTGGCGTCCGCGTCGAGGGGACGGC
>NZ_JBFBDY010000578.1:0-3928 GCF_040683475.1 Kitasatospora sp. NPDC093558
GGCGGTCCGGTTCTGCCCCTTCTCGCCCCGCGGGCCCGGGCCACGGGGGGGGGGGCGCCCGCCGGGGGCGGGGCGCCACACACCGATCGGCGTGCTACTTGCCGAGGTTGTTGCCCCACAGGGCCTTGTCGTCGACGTTGTCCTTGGTGACCAGGGGCGCGGGGAGCTGGTCCTCCAGGCCGTTGGGCAGCTGGATGATGGTGGAGTCGTGGTCGGTCGCGCCGGGCTGGAAGGTCTTGCCCCCGGCGGCCGCCTGCGCGTAGAACAGCGCGTACTTGGCGTACAGGTCGGCGGGCTGGGAGACGGTGGCGTCGATGTCGCCCTTGCGGATGGCGTCGAACTCCTGCGGGATGCCGTCGTTGGAGACGATGGCGATGTGGCCCGGCTGGCCGGCCGGCTTGAGCAGACCCTGTTGCTGGAGCAGGGAGACGGTCGGCTGCAGGAAGGCGCCGCCGGCCTGCAGGTAGATCCCGCCGAGGTCGGCGTTGGCCGCCAGCGTCGACTGGAGCTTCGCCGCGGCGACGTCCCCCTTCCAGTCGGTGGCCAGCTCGATCACCTGGATGCCGGGGAACTTCTCCTTCATGCAGGTGGCGAACCCGCGGCTCCGGTCGTAGGCGTTGATCGAGTCGCGCGCGCCCTGGAGCTCCGCGACCTTCCCCTTGCCCTTGAGCTGCGCACCGAGGAACTGGCAGGCCTTGGTGCCGTAGTCGACGTTGTTCGCCCGGACGGCCATGTACACCTCGCCGTGCTCGGGCTCGGTGTCGACGCTCACCACGTTGACGCCGTGTCTGAAGAGCTCGCCGAGCAGCGCGTCGGTGACGTAGGTCGCCTGCGGCGCGATCACCACCGCCTTGGCGTTCGCCTGCTCGAACCCCTGGAGGTTGGCCCGCAGTTCGTCCTCACGGTTGTGGGACGACGTGATCGGCAGGGTGCCGATCGACTGCTCGGCGACGTCCTTGCGCACGTACTGCTCGTACGCCCGCCAGAAGTCGGAGTCGTCCCGCGGCAGGTCGATGCCGATCTTCCCCTGACCGGCCGGCTCCTGCCCTCCGCTCGCGCTGCGGTCGCAACCCGTGGCGCCGGCGATTAACACGGCCCCGGCCATCGCCGCGAGTCCGGAAGAGCGAAGCGTCTCAGATCAGCTGAGTGATCGTGTGTGATCCTGCGGTTGCGGGATCGGTTGGATCGTTTCCCATCGTGGAGGGGTGGCGTGGGCGTGCAGGTGGAAACCCGCGCCTTGTGCTGCCCCTCGCGGCTTGTGCCGGGTGGTGGGTGTGCTGATCGTGGTCACGCTCTGGTGCCGGTGGGCTGCGCGGGGCAGCCGGGTCCGGTCCGTTGGTGCGTGTCCCTCCGGACGCTTGCCGGCACGGCCGGTGGGCCGGGCCGGGGAGGGAACCTCACGTCGCCTGGGCGCGAGGCGGTTGCTTCGCGGCCGGGTGGGGCCGGTCTTCGACCGGTCCGTCCGGCTGGTCCTGGGGGTGGCCGTGATGACGGCCCTGGTCTCCAGCGCTTCCACGACGGCGCGGATCGTCATGGCGCCGGTGGCGCGGTCGGTGGCGGTCTTGGTCTGGTGGGCGAGGCCGCGTGCGGCGATCCGCCGCCAGGCCCCGTGGTCGCGGTCGCCCTGCCATCGGCATTGCGGGTCGGGGCAGATCGCCCACTTCCATCCCGGCACGGTGGGCCGGTCGGGGGCTTTGCGGTGGCGCAGCGGGGTGAGGCAGTGCGGGCAGTGTTTGGAGGTGTTGCGTGGCGGGACGGTGACTACGGCGATCCCGGTTTCGGCCGCGAGGTGCCGCATGCGGTCGGTGATCTTGCCGCGCACGGTCTGGGAGAGTCGGGTGTTGCGGGTGCGGCCCATGCCGCCCGCTTCCATCGACCGCAGGTCTTCCAGATAGATCACGCTCGCCCCGGTGGCGATGGCCTGGTCCACGGTCCAGCGGGCGGCCGACCAGGCCAGGGCGTCGTTGAGGCTGGAGCGGCGGGCCGAGACGCGCCGGATCTCCTGCGTCAGCACGGCTGTCTTCGGCTCCAGGGCGGGGTCGGCGAGCCGGGCGTACTGGTCGGTCTTGGTGTGCAGGTGCTCGGAGGTTCGCCGCAGTCGGTCCTGCTTGGCCAGGACACCAGTGGCCCGGAACTGCGCGCCCGCTGCGAGAGCGGTGATCGTCCCGTCGGCGTGAAGCCGGGCCGCGCCCGCGCTGAGGAGGGTGTTCAGGCCCCAGTCCACGCCGAGGGCCACCGTGTGGCCGGTGCGCCGGGTCCTGGGCACGGGGTGGGTGTAGGCGAGGTCGGCCCGGATCTTCCCACCGGCGAGACGCATGGTGGGCAGGTGGAGTACGGCGTTCGCCGGGACCGTGGGCGGCAGTGCGATGGGGCAGGCCGTCCAGGACCAGTCCTTGTACGCCCGCGGGTCGGGCCGTGTGGGGAGCTGCAACCGCAGCAGTGCTTTCGTCGGCTCGGCCGGGGAGCGTTCGATGGTGGCTTGCTGGCCGTCGCACGCCGCGAGCAGCAGCATCCGCGCTGCTCGGGGCGTGGGCTCCAGTTCGAACACGTCGGCCGGAAGCCGGTCGTGCTCGCGCTCGAATGCGGCGGCCTGCCGGGTGCGGGACCTGATCACTGCGGACGGCAGGCAATCGCCGCCGGGCACGGCCGCCCGGAGCGCATCCCACTCCTGCGGCGTGCGTTTGGCCGAATTGCCCGGCCACGTCGCCACAATCCCGGCGACCACGTCGGCGCGCCACTTCACCGAACGCAGGGCCCGCCCCGCCTGCTCCTGCGCCATGCGCACGATCCGGTCGTTGACGGTGATTGCGTCGGGCGCGGTGACAGTCCAGCCGAGACGACGCAGCGCCATCCAGGCGTTCGACGGGAGCCTGCGGCCCCCGGCGTCCTGCCCGGAAGCCAAGGTGTTCACGTCCGGGGTGTTCCAGTGCCCGGCAATCAACTCACCGGCCATGCCGGATACCAGGTCCAGGCACCAGCCGATCCGCTCCGCCAGCGCGGGAAGCGCGATGATCTCGCCGGTCTTCTCCTCCACGCCCAGGCGGATCACGGTGCGGGCGCACGCGGTGCGCGAGGTCTCGCCCTCAGCGAGCGGCAGCTTCCGGCTCACCCGGCGTCCTGCGGCCAAGGACACTGGCGCTCACGCCCGACCCACGTCACCGGGATCTTCCCTGAATCCGCCCACAACCGAAGTGTCACCAGGTGAACACCCAAGCGATTCGCGGCCTTTGACAGTCGGAGAAGTTCCACACGGTCACCGTAGGATCGCTGCGGGTAATTAATCAAATCCGTGAGCCTCATCGTTGATCTCCTTGCTCGGAACACCCGCCCGCGGCCGGACGGCCCCTCACCCGCCTGCGGCGCCACCACCGTCCGGGGGGGCTCGCGGTATCGAGGACCTTACGAGCGCGAAACCTGGACGACAAGTAGAGGCATCCGATGATTCCCAAACGTAACCTCGGGCTTTCGGTCATATCTTCGCGCGATGACCGACGCAATACGGCCAGTCATCGGATGTCTTCCTCCCGATCCCTGGACTCCTCGGCGCGCACGGCCTATAAATCCATCACATGACCCCACGCGATGTGAACGCTCACACCCTCCGCCGTTTCCCTCGCCGGACCGTGCACCTGGACTTTCACACCGGCCCCGACATCCCCGACGTCGGACGGGACTTCGACCCGGCGACCTTCGCCCGGGCCTTCAAAGAGGCCCACGTCGACAGCGTGACCGTCTTCGCCAAGTGCCACCACGGCCACCTCTACTACGGGACCGAGCGGCCCGAACGCCACCCCGGGCTCGCCCCCGGCCACGACCAGCACGCCCAGCAGGTGCTGGCCCCGCACGCCGCGGGCCACCCCCCGCCCCTATACCAGAGCCAGCACGTCGACGAGAAACCCCCCCCGGAGCCCCCCGCGTGGTTATCGCC
>NZ_JBFBDY010000579.1:0-3927 GCF_040683475.1 Kitasatospora sp. NPDC093558
TGCCAGGCGGTCAGCGCGTCGTGGTCGGTCTCGTCGACGACGGTGTGCAGCGGCGCCGGCAGGCCGGCCAGCAGCGCGGCGGCGAGGCGGTCGCGGGCCGTGTCGTGCCAGGCGTCGACGCTGACGAAGAGCCGCCCGTCGGGCCTGCGCGAGGCGTCGGCGCAGCCGACGACGACGTCGCCTTCGGCGGCCTGCCACTGCGTGTCGCAGACGCGGGTGACGGTGAGGGCGTGCTCGCGCGGGCCCGGGGTGGGGTGCGTGGAAGGGGATGCGTTCATGGTGTCGCCTTTCGGGAGTGCCTGGTCAAGGCGCTCCCGGACTGACACCAACGTCAATCGCCCACCGTGACGACAAGGGGGAGCACCCATACGGATACAGCCTTCATGGGTGTCACCTCCTCAGTGTTCTTTCACGGCTGCGCCGACAGTAGCAGCAAGCCGCCGTCCGCCCAACCGATTTAATCGCGGGCCGGTTCGTCGCCGTTCGGTTCGTCGGGGGCCGGTTCGTCGCGGGCCGGTTCGTCGCGGGCCGGTTCGTCGGGGGCGGCCGCTGCGCCGCCGGCTGCCCGTATATCTCTCGTCGACGGGTTGTTGACGCGCGGCTCCTAGTCTCCCGGTTCGTACACGGCCCGAGCCGCGGGCCGTCACCGAAGGGAGAACCGTCGTGCTGCGCAAGACCCGTGTCCTGCTGGCCGGTTCGGTCGCCGTCCTGGCCCTCAGCCTCACCTCGACGAGCTTCACCGCCTCGGCCGCAGGCGACCAGAGCGGCATCGACGCCTGCGCCCGCGAGGCGAAGTGGGCGGGCTTCGCGAAGGACAAGTCGGCCGAGGGCCGCAACGACGACGCGATCTACGCGGTCGCGATCGCCATGGCCGAGTCCGGCTGCGACCGCCTGGCCGTCCACACCAACCAGCCCACCGACCCCGACCCGGGCACCAAGGACCTCGGCGCCTGGCAGATCAACGAGCACTGGTACCCGGAGGTCCACGGCCACGACGCCGGGGTCGTGACCCCCGAGAACTGGCAGGACATGGGCTGGTCGGCCCGCAAGGCCTACGCCATCGACAACGACGGCACCGGCCGCGGCTGGGCCTCCTGGGCGGCCTGGCACCTGGGCACCTACCAGCAGTACCTCGGCCAGGCCCGCGAGGCGGTCTACCGCGTCTGGTGACGCCCCGCCGGGTGTGACCGTTCCAATTGAGTGAGCAGGAGTGGGTCTTGGACCCAGGTCTGATCACTGCGTGCATCCCGAACGGTGGTGGATGCCCGGCTGGTCGCCCGCGTTCTCGTGGTCCCCGCCCGGCTGCGTGCATCGAGTGCACGGTCCGTGACGGGGCGGCGGGTTTCCTCACGCCCCCGGTCACCCGTTGCGGCCTGGACGGTCCGATGCCCACGACGATCACTCCGGTCGTCGTGGGGCGGTGCCGTCCGTCGCCGGATCGGGTGTCCGAGGGCGCGTCGCCCGATCGCGACAGCGGCGCCGTCGTGTCGGGTGGTCTTACGGGTGGACGTCGCGAGCGGCTTCTGCCAGTACTGCGCACCCCACTGGGAGGTGTACGCGGGGTCGACCGCAACGATGACCATGTCCAGCTCGGCGGCCATCGAGACGAGCCGGGAGCGGAGTCTGCCGGTGGGGATACCCGAGATCAGCTGCCGGAAGCGTTTCCTGCGGCCGTGCTTCTCACGGGTGGTCTCGGCGGTGAAGTCCAGGTTCTCCAGACCGATCGCCCTCACACCGCACCGCTTCGCCCAGTGCAGCAGCCGGGAGATGGCGTGGCGGATCTGCGCATCGCGGTGGGTGGCGGTACCGGTCAGGTCGTAGAAGAACCGGCGGGGTTCGCCGACCGGATTGCCGTGGACCTCCAGCTGCCAGCACGCGAAGTGGTCGGCGTTGGTGTCCACGCCGACCATCCCGGCCGCACGGGCCGTGGCCAGCGGCATGGTCTTCACGACGGGGCGGGTCCAGGAGGCGTCCAGGTACCAGCGTCCCCGGTCCACGTCCAGGTGGATGCGGTACGCCACCGCCCGGTTGCCTTCGATGCGGTCGGCCCACTCGGCACCCCGGTGCGGGAAGGTCACCTTCGCGGCGAGAACGTACCGGCCGTTCTTCGCGTTCGCCAGAGCGGCGAGCGGGGCGGGCAGCTTGATCGACACCTCGCCGTCCGGGGTGACACGGATCGTCTCGTTGCCCAACCGCTTGCCGGACTCGCCATCGGCGGCGAGGAACCAGCGGGCGCTCTCCCACTTCTCCCGCCACTGGGCTTCGGTCAGGTCCGCGGCGTCGAGGTTGTGCCGGGTGTTCAGCAGCTTCCGGCCACCGCGCACCACACGCACGACGCCCTTGTCGCGGTCGGCGGCAACAGCCGCGCGTCGCTCCTCAAGAACGTGCAGACGCCGGGTCTTGACGAACCACTCGTGCCTGGAGCGGTAGCCGCCCGGCTGCCGCCTGCCACCCTTCTCACCCAGGGGCAGCGACAGGCGGTGGCACAGCATCCGGATGCCGGCGTCCAACGAGTCCAGGTACGCGCCCTGCCCGCGACGCGACAGCGCCCACTGGTCGTGCGTGGCCTTGGTGACGCTCCCGGCCCACCGCGACGACGACTCCACGGTCAGGTCACGTTTGCGCGCGGCCCACGTCTCATTGCAGTGGTCCAGGCCGTCCGCGCAGCGCGCCTTCAGGTCCCTCGACGCCAGAGCACCCATATGCCTACCGACTAGCCGCAGCACCTCCTCATCCCCAGGCGTGAGGCCCTTGAGCCGGTCACGGACCGACACACCCGACGGCCCAAGGGAAACGAACGGCGCGTCGATACGCCGCAGCTCCTTCCTCGACCCGGTCACGCCATCCCTCCCTCCCAGCCAGTGCCACCACTCTGGCACACGCCACCGACAGTCGCCTCATCGATCCAACAAGCCGTGATCGAAAACAAACGCATGGACACCAATGGGCACCAAAACGACCTCAATCCCCAGCAGTTCGCCCCCCCGCATCACCGTGGACGGCGACCACGCCCGACTCACCGCCCTCGTCGAGGCCCAGCACGTCCTGACGGCCGACCCCGCCACGCACGCGCTGCTGAAGAACCGCTACGACGTCGAACTGCACCGCGACGGCTCCCGCTGGCTGATGCACCGGGTGCGGATCGACAACGTGTGGCTCACCGGCGAGCCCCGGGCCATCTTCGGCTGACCGCTTCGGAGGACCACGGCTTGGCAGGGCCACGGCTTGGGAGGACCGCGACTTCCGAGGACAGCAGCTTCACGGCAGCACCGCCACCGCCTCCACTTCCACCAACTGGTCCGCGTAGCCCAGCACGGCAACGCCGAGCAGGGTACTGGGGGCGTCGTGCTCCGCCATGTACGAGCGGTACACGTTCCACACCTTCACGAGGTCGGCCTGGCGGGAGGACGCGACGTAGACCGTCGTCCGGGCGATGTCGGACCGTGCCGCTCCCGCGTCCTCCAGAGCGGTTATGAGGTTCCGCATGACCTGGTGCGCCTGGCCCTCGTAGTCGCCGACGGCGACCGTCCGGCCCTTCTCGTCGAGCGGACAGGCGCCGGCGAGCCAGAGCGTGCGGACCGGCGCGTCGACGGCCGCCGCGTAGGCGTAGTCGACGGCCGGGGTCAGACGGGTGCTGCGAACGAGCTTGACGGCGCTGGTCACGGGGGCCTCCGGGAGGTCGCGGTCGGATGGTCGAGGTCGAACCTTTGCGCCCATCGTTGGACGTACCTGAGGGAGCGTCAAACGATTTGTGGGCGAATTCCCCGTCGTTCCAAGGCTGGTGCGGTTCGCGATTCACCGTTCCGGGTGATGGCGGCCCGCTGCGCTCGGCCGGGATCCTGGTGTCCTGAGGTCTGACGAGACGCCGACAACACCGGGAGAGTGAGCCATGGAGTCCCAACTTCCGCACCACGAAGAAGGTTCGGG
>NZ_JBFBDY010000580.1:0-3882 GCF_040683475.1 Kitasatospora sp. NPDC093558
GGCACGGCGCGCGTCGTTCCGGTCCGCTCCGCCTCCAGGTCCAGCAGTTCGGAGGCCGCCCGTCCGATCGCGGCCGCCACCGGGGCCGGCAGCCAACCGCCCGTCGCCAGATCCCTGGTGGCCTCCCGGTCGTCGTCCAGCCAGGCCCGCAGCCGCTGGGGTGACGGGCGCTCGGCCGGGTCCTTGGCGAGGCAGCCGAGCAGGTTCCGGCGCAGCGACTCGCCCACCCTGAGGAGGTCGGGGTGCTCGTAGACGGCCCGGAACAGCACCTCCACGCCCGCCCCCTCCCCGTACGGGAGCACGCCGGTCGCCGCGTAGGCGAGCACCGCCCCGAGGGAGAACACGTCACTGGCCGGTCCGACCTCGTACCCCTGGGCCTGCTCCGGTGACATGAAGCCGGGCGAGCCGACCGTGTGGCCGGGTCTGGTGAGGCTGCTGCCGGCGTCCAGGGCGCGGGCGATGCCGAAGTCGATCAGCCGCGGCCCGTCCGGTGCGAGCAGCACGTTGGACGGCTTGACGTCCCGGTGCACCAGCCCGAGCGCGTGCACGTGGGCGAGGGCCTCCGCGAGCCGGACGCCGAGTGCGCGCACCGTGGCCTCCGGCAGCGGTCCGAACCTCAGGACGGCGTCGCTCAGGGACGGCCCGGCCACGTACCCGGTCGCCACCCACGGACGGTCGCCCTCGGTGTCGGCGTCCAGCACCGGCGCCGTCCACTCCCCGCCGACCCGCCGGGCGGCGTACACCTCCCGGCGGAACCTCGCCCGGAACTCCCGGTTCCCGGCCAGCTCCGGGCGCACCACCTTGACGGCCACCGTCCGCCCCCGCGCCGACCGCCCGAGGTACACCAGCCCCATGCCGCCCGCCCCGAGCCGCAGCAGCAGCCGGTACTCGCCCACCCACCGCGGATCGTCAGCCTCCAGCGACTGCATGCGCCACGCTCCCCTCGGCACGCCCAGAGGCACAAGGTACCGGTACCAATGTGCGTACGTGGCACGGTTGTTGTCACAGCCCGGCGACCACCGTCGGGACCGCCGCCCACCATGCCGATACGCTGGGGCGATGCTGCTCCCCACCGTCCCGCGCACACGCGTGTGGTCCGTCGCCAAGCCCGTCATGGACACACCCTTCGGCGCGGTGACCTTCGCGACGACGATCGGGGGCGCCACACTTCCGCCGCTGCCCGACGAGTTGTTCGAGCTCCCGGGCGGGAGGACGGTCGCGCGCTGGAAGCACCACGCGGCCCGGGTGGAGCTGCTGTTGACGCCGTACGACCCCGAGCTCGACCCCGATGAGTGGGGACAGCTGACCGACTGCCGTGCGGCGGTGTGGCGGATCGACGCCGCGTCCCCGCTGCGGAAGGTGACGTTTGCGGCGCGACTGCCCGAGCGGCTGCCGGACGGTGCCGACGCCGGCTGGGACGGCGGACAGGCACTGGCCGCGATCACGGTGGACGACGACACGACCCGCCTCACCCTCGGCGGCCACGACGAGGAGGGGATCTGCCACGCCGCCACCCAGGGCGAAGTGCCGTGCCGCTGGGCGGAATTGACAGGCGAGGTCTACCGGAACTCCTGCACCGGGTGGGGCGTCGACTTCGGCGACCACCACGGCATGACCTGGAACCTGCCCCCACTGGAGGCAGGCGACCACTGCGAACTCCCGGTCGTCGCCGCCTGGACAGCGGCCGAGGACGACACGGCGAACACCTGGTACGCCGTCCTGCCATCCCCAACCGTGCTGCTGCGCCAGGTGGTTGACTCGGTCGCCCGCTGACTCAGAGGAAGTAGAGGCGGCTGAGCGGGACCTCCTCGGCCGGGTTGGAGCGCAGGGGTGTGCCGTCGAGGGTGACCAGGCCGGCGGTCGGATGGACGTGGACGGCGCCCAGGCGGGTGTTGTGGATGAGGTCGGCGGGGCCGATGCCCCGGGTTCCGCGGACTCCGACTCTGCGGCGGCGGGTGGTCATGGCGTCGTGGGGGCGCCCCGGGGTGCCGGATTCGGCGGCGGCGTGGCTGGTGAAGGCGACGGAGAGGTCCGCCGGGGTGGCGCCGTGGGCGCCGAACAGGGGGCCCAGGACGAGGGGTTGGCAGGTTTCGGTGGCGGCGTTGGGGTCGCCGGTGACGCCGTAGGCCGGGAAGCCGGCCTTGAGGACCAGCTGCGGCTTCGCGCCGAAGAACGCGGGCTGCCACAGCACGACGTCGGCGAGCTTGCCGACCTCGATCGAGCCCACCTCGTGCGAAAGGCCGTGCGCGATGGCCGGGTTGATGGTCAGCTTCGCGATGTAGCGCAGCACGCGGGCGTTGTCGTCGTCGGGCCCGTCGCCGGCCATCGGGCCGAGTTCGGCCTTCATCTTGCCGGCCATGGCGAAGGTGCGGCGGACGGTTTCGCCGGCGCGGCCCATGCCCTGGGCGTCGGAGGAGGTGATGCCGATGGCCCCGAGGTCGTGGAGGACGTCCTCGGCGCCCATGGTGCCGGCGCGGATGCGGTCGCGGGCCATGGCGGCGTCGCCGGGGAGGTCGGTCTTGAGGGCATGGACGGAGACGATCATGCCGTAGTGCTCGGCGATCGCGTCCCGTCCGAAGGGGAGTGTCGGGTTGGTCGAGGAGCCGATGACGTTCGGCACGCCGGCCATCTTGAGGACGTTGGGGACGTGTCCGCCGCCGCAGCCCTCGATGTGGAAGGCGTGGATCGTGCGGCCCTCCAGCACGCTGAGGGTGTCCTCGACGGACAGGCACTCGTTCAACCCGTCGGTGTGCAGGGCCACTTGGACGTCGTGGGCCTCGGCGACGCGCAGCGCGGTGTCGAGCGCACGGGTGTGCGCGCCCATGTCCTCGTGCACCTTGAACCCGCACGCGCCGCCCTCGACGAGCGCCTCGACGAGCGGCGCCGGGTGGGAGGACGAACCCCGGGCCAGGAAGCCGATGTTGACGGGCCACGCGTCGAACGCGTTGAAGGCGTGCCTAAGCGCCCAGGGCGAGTTGACGCCGACGCCCCACGCCGGGCCGATCTCCTGGCCGATGATCGTGGTGACGCCGGAGGCGAGCGAGGCCTCCATGATCCGCGGCGACATGAGGTGCACATGGGTGTCGACCGCCCCGGCGGTCGCGATCAGGCCTTCGCCGGAGACGATCGTCGTGCCGGTGCCGACCACGACGTCCACGCCGTCGAGCGTGTCGGGGTTGCCGGCCCGGCCGATCGAGGCGATCCGGCCCTCCCGGATGCCGATCGACGTCTTGCGGATGCCCTGGACGGCGTCGATCACGAGGACGTTGCTGATGACGAGGTCGCAGGTGTCACGGACGGCGGCGGCCTTGAGGTGCAGGCCGTCGCGCCCGGTCTTGCCGAAGCCGACGAGGAACTCGTCGCCCGGCCGCTGGGAGTCGGACTCGACCCGGACCACGAGGCCGCTGTCGCCGAGCCGCACCCGGTCCCCGGCGCGGGGGCCGTGCACGGCGGCGTACTCGGACGGTTCGATGCTCATCGCGCGTTCTCCTGGTCGTCGGCGCACGGGTCTGGACACTCGTCGGCGCGTTCGTCGGCTCGTTCGTCGGCACACGCGTCCGCGCGCTCGTCGGCGCGTTCGTGCGCATGCTCGTCGGCGCACTCGCCAGCCCCGAGGTAGCCCTGCTCGGCGGCCCGCCGCAGGGCCTCCCGCCGGACCCGGGGCGAGTCGAGCGGTCCGTCCACGAGCCCCGCGAACCCGATCGCGACGCGCTCGCCGCCGATCGGCACCAGGCCGACCTCGACGACCGCGCCTGGGTCGAACCGGACCGACGAGCCGGCCGGGACGGCCAGGTGCGTGCCGTAGGCGGCGGCCCGGTCGAAGTCGAGGCGCGGGTTGGACTCGAAGAAGTGGAAGTGCGAGGTGACCGAGACCGGCACGTC
>NZ_JBFBDY010000581.1:0-3882 GCF_040683475.1 Kitasatospora sp. NPDC093558
GAGCAGGGAGATCGCCGCCGCCTCGCCGAGCACGTAGAGCGGGCGGGCGTCGGTCTCCAGGACGGCGGCCAGGGCCGTGTCGGCCGAGCGCAGGAAGCGGCGGGTCTCCTCGTCGGTGAAGGTGCTCGGCACGTTCCCGATCCGCTCCGCGCGCTCGACGTCCCAGTCCGGCCCGACCTGGTCGACCGGGAAGCCGCCGTCGTGCGGCACCAGCTTCGGCCCGGAGCCGCTGAACAGGGCGACCCGGTCGGCGGAGACGGTGAGCACCCAGTACGGCGCGCCCGAGACGTACGCGGAGACCAGGTTGCGGGTCAGGAAGGTGTCCGAGACGACGACCCGGGCGGGCACCGGGCGCGGGAGCGACCACACCTGGTGCTCGCCGGGCGCCGCGAAGATCACCAGGCCGTCCTCGGCGTGCACGAGGTCGACCTCGGTGAGCGCGCGGTCCAGCTGCTCGACGACGTCCAGCCGGTCCGCCCGGCTGACCTTCTCGTCGGCCTGCAGCCGGGCCTTCGCCTCGGCGACGAGGTTGCGCAGGCGCACCGGGTCCTGGGTTTTCTCGGGCTCGCTGCGGTGGGTCGGCAGCAGGACGGAGACGGCCGGGTAGCGCCGGGGGCGGCGCAGCTCGGCGAGGACGGCGGAGGTGAGCTCGGCTGCGTGCATCGGGTGCCCTTCGTGTCGCGCGGGGGTCGCGGGTCGCGGGTTTCGCAGGAGTCGGTGACGGTCGGTGAACCCGGCGGGAAGGGATGGGTGGAAAGATCGATTTGCCGGATTCGTTCCGGAACCCCTCCCCATCCCACCCCGCTCCTAAGCCCCCCGCCACCGGAACGCCCGCACGCCGGGTCCGCGCCCCGCGCGCCCCCTGCCCCGTGACCCGTGCGGCGCGGGCTCGTTAGCCCCGGCATGAAGAAGCGCAGCATGCTCGCCGTCGCCTCGCTCGCCGTGGGTGTCGTCGCCTCCCTGACCGCGCCGAGCGCCCACGCCAGCGCCGTGGGCGGGCAGGAGGGGCTGCCCGGGCCGCTCGGCTCGACGGCCGACCTGGCGCCGGGGCAGGTCGGCGACGCGGGCGGCGTGGTCGGGCACGCCACCGGCTACGTGACCGGCCAGGCGGACGGGCTCGTCCCGGTCACGCCCGCGTAGCGGGGCGGGTTTTTCAGCGGGGCGGGTTTTTCAGCGGGGCGGGTTTTTCAGCGGGGCGGGTTTTTCAGCGGGGCCGGTTTTTCAGCGGGGCCGGTTTTTCAGCGGGGCCGGTTTTTCAGGAGAACGGGGCGCTTCCGGGAGAGCCGGGCGCCGTCAGGAGAGCGGGGCGCCGAGGTCCTGGGCCCAGTAGGTGCCGGCCGGTCCGGTGGCGACGCCGACGCCGACGTCCTTGAAGCCGCAGTCCAGCAGGTTGGACTGGTGGATGCCGCCGTCCATCCAGTGCGAGACGACGGTGGACGGGGCGGCCGGGCCGCGGTCGAGGTTCTCGCCCCACTGCGACCAGCGGTAGCCGGCCGCGGTGATCCGGGCGTCGGGGTGGACGCCGTCGGGGTTGACGTGGTCGAAGAAGGCGCGGGCGACCATGTCGTCGGCGTGCTTCTGGGCGGCGCCGTGCATCCGCGGGTCGATCCGCAACGGGGCGCAACCGGCCTTCGCCCGTTCGGCGTTCACGAGGTCGACGAGCTGGCGCTCCAGGCTGGGCGGGGCCGTCGGCTTTGACACGGTCGGAGAAGGGGTCGGCGTCGGCGTCGCCGTGGGGGTGTCGGTCGCGCTCGGGGTCGGGGTCGGCGTGGGCGCGACGGTGACCGGTGCCGGGGGCGGCACCGGGAGGGAGAGCGGCGTCCCGGTCGGGACGTCGGGCGCGGCGGCCGGGGTCGTCGGCTCGGGCGCGGCCTCCAGCGGCTTCTCGGCGGGCGCCGGCCAGACCAGGGCGAGCGTGGTGACCGCCACGGCCGCCACCGCCGCGCTGCTCACGAGGACGGCCTTCTTCGCGGCCAGCCCGGCCCAACCGCCGTGCGAGCCCGCTCCGGAGGCGCCTGCTGCCCCGCCCGCGCCGGCAGAACCCGCTCCCGTCCCCGTGGCGGAGCCGATCACGGCCGCGGCGGCCTTGAAGTGGAGCAGCACCGGCGAGCCCATCGGGATCGGCACCAGCGCGAGACCGGCGAGCAGCCCCTCCGCCGGGAAGAGGTCGCGGCCCAGCCGGTCGCAGGTGGCGCAGCCGCGGATGTGCCGGGCTATTCGCTTGCGCCACACCGAGTTCGGCGTCCCGTCGAAGCCGGCGGTGACCTCGGCGAGCCCCGGGCAGCGCGGGTAGGCGCCGAGCGCGCGGACGACCACGCGCCCGGACTCCAGCTGCTTCTTCATCCGCTGCACCCGGACGGCGGTGTGCTGCGGGCTGAGGTCGAGCGACTCGGCGAGTTCGGCGCGGGTCAGCTCGCCGTTCGCCTCCAGCCACCACAGGGAGAGCAGCTCGCGGTCGTCCGGGTCGAGCCAGCGGGTGGCCTCGGCGACCTCGCGGCGCTGGCCGGAGAGGCCGAGGCGCAGGATGGTGAGGTCGGTGAAGTCGGCGCGGGGGTCGGCGACTTCCCACGTCTCGTCGAGGCCGCCGACGGTCGGCTGCTGCTGGCCGGCGGCGTGCCGGCGGCGGACCTGGTTCATCGTGATCGCGACCAGCCAGGAGCGGAACGACGACGGGTCGCGCAGTCCCTCCAGGCCGTCCAGGGCGCGGATCATCGTCTCCTGGGCCACGTCGTCGACGTCGGCGTGCCCGCCGAGCGCGCGCCCGGCCACGTTGTAGACCAGCGGCAGCCAGGCGGCGACCAGCGCCTCCTGGGCCTGCCGGTCGCCCGCCTGGGCGGCGCGCACCAGGGTCGTCCCGGTGCCGTGCACATCAGTGTTGCGCACGTCAGCGTTCTGCACGTCAGCGTTCATCGTCCGCACTCCGTCTTGCCGTCTTCCGCCCGCCGATGCCTCCTCGGAGACCTCTGGGGAGTGATCAGATAACAACAATTTGCGCGGAATCGGAAAACGGGCCGGTGGCGGGCCCGCGCCGGGGTCACGTCGGGGTCACGCCGGGGCGGCGAACACCTGGGTCCACCACGGGCCGCCGGAGCCGGTCCGGACGCCCACGCCGAGCTGCTTGAAGGCGCAGTTGAGGATGTTGGCGCGGTGGCCGGGGCTGTTCATCCAGGCGTCCATGACGGCTGCCGGGTCCTTCTGGCCGCGGGCGATGTTCTCGCCCCAGGTGCTCCAGCGGTAGCCGGTGGCCTCGATGCGGTGGTCGGCGTGGTAGCCCTCGGGGCTGGCGTGGTCGAAGTAGTTGCGGTCGGCCATGTCGTCGCTGTGCGCCTGGGCGGCGGTGGCCAGGCGGGGCTCGGCGGCGACCGGGTCGCAACCGGCCTTGGCCCGCTCGGCGTTGACGAGGTCGACGACCTGCTGGGCGTACGAGGAGTTCGCGCCGCCGCCGACCGGGGTGGGCGCGGCGGCAGGGGCGGTCGCGGCGGCGGTGGTGCGCTGGGCGGTGGTCGGCTTGGCGGTCGGGGTCGGGGTCGGGGTCGGCTTCGCGGTCGCGGTGGTGGCGGTCGGGGTGGGGGTCGCGGAAGTGGTGGCGGTGGGGGTCGCGGAGGCGGTGACGGAGGCCGTGGCGGTGGCGGTGGGGGACCCGGCGGTCTGGTCGGTCGCGGACAGGTTGACGGGCGCCTGCGGCGCGCCGGACCCGACGCCCGGGCCGCCGCCCGCACCGGGCACCTGGATGCCGTCGTGGGTGCCCGCCTCGGCGGCCAGCAGCGCCTCCAGGGCCACCGCCTGGCCGGGGTCGCGGTCGGTCTGCTTGCCCGCGTACGCCGCGTACCCGGCGCCCGCCAGCGCCGCGAGCAGGCCCGTCCCGGCGACGGCGACGACCAC
>NZ_JBFBDY010000582.1:0-3882 GCF_040683475.1 Kitasatospora sp. NPDC093558
GTGCCGGGCGGGCGCGGCGACCGTCGCCGAGCTGTCGAGCGTGCGGATGCCGGCCGTGCTGGTGCCCTACCCGCACGCGCCGCACGACCACCAGACGCACAACGCGCGGGTGCTCTCGGACGCGGGCGCCGGCCTGCTGCTGGCGGACGAGGAGTGCACCGGCGAGCGCCTGGCGCAGCTGGTGGATCCGCTGCTCGCCGATCCGCGGCGGCTCGCGGCGATGGCGGACGCGGCCGAGCCGGGCGACCACGCGCGCGCCGCGGACCTGCTCGCGGCGAAGGTGCTGCGCGTGATCGGGCGGGCGCCCGCCCCCGCTCCCCTCTCCCCCCGCTGACCACCCGATTCCGAACACCTGGAGGACAGTCATGACCAACCTCAACCACACCGCGCAGCAGGACTGGAGCGGGCGGACCGTGCTGGTCACCGGCGCCGAGGGCTTCATCGGCAGCACCCTGGTCGACCTGCTGGTCGAGCGCGGCGCCCGGGTGCGGGCCCTGGTGCACTACAAGCCGTACGCCGAGCGCGGCTACCTCGCCCGCTACCTGGCCGACCCCGCGAGCCCCGTCGAGATGGTGGCGGGTGACGTGCGGGACGCGAACCGGGTCCTGGACGCGGTCGCCGGCTGCGACACCGTCTTCCACCTCGCCGCGCTGATCGGCATCCCGTACAGCTACCAGGCGCCCGAGGCGTACGTGCAGACCAACGTCGTCGGCACGCAGAACGTCGCCGCCGCGTGCCTGCGCCACGGCGCGCGTCTGGTGCACACCTCCACCAGCGAGGTGTACGGGACGGCGATCACCGCGCCGATCGACGAGCGGCACCCGCTGCAGCCGCAGTCGCCGTACTCGGCCTCGAAGATCGGCGCGGACATGATGGCGCTGTCCTACTGGCACGCCTTCGAACTTCCGGTCGCGGTGGTGCGCCCGTTCAACACCTACGGCCCGCGCCAGTCGGCGCGCGCGGTGATCCCCACCGTGCTGGCCCAACTCCACTCCGGCGCCCGGCAGATCAGGCTCGGCTCGACCACGCCGACCCGCGACTTCACCTACGCGACCGACACTGCGGAGGGCTTCCTGGCCGTCGCCCGGGCCGACCGCGCGCTCGGCGAGGTCGTCAACCTCGGCACCGGCAGCGAGGTGTCGATCGGCGACCTGGCCAAGGCGATGATCGTCGCCTCCGGCCGGGACGCCGAGATCGTCGTCGACCCGAGCCGGCTGCGCCCCGGCGGCAGCGAGGTCGAGCGGCTGCTGTCCGACAACCGCAAGGCACGCGAACTGGCGGGCTGGGAACCCCTGGTGAGCCTGGACGAGGGGCTGCGCCGCACGTCGGAGTGGGTCGCCGGGCACCTGCACCTGCTCGCGCCGGAGCGCTACCAGGTTTGACGAAGGCGCTTGGGCAAAACCGCCGAGGTCTCCGGCCGTTACGGCCGGAGACTTCCCACTCGCGGAGGGCGACGGGCTTCTCACCCGCATGTCCAGGAGCCGGGTGCCCAGATCGGCTGGTCGGCGAGGCCGGCGGGGTGGAGGCGGCAGGTCCAGCTCTGAAGGGCTGGGCGGCCGCGGTGCTCCCAGCTCGCGACGTGCTTGGCCGTCGCCTTGGCCAGGTCCAGTGTGGAGGGGGTGTCGTCGCTCGGGTGGATGCCGTTCGGCTGGATGAACACGGCGGCGGTTTCGTCCGCGTTGACGACCGCGCAGCCGCCGTACGTGCCGTCCGCGGTCGAGGCGCAGGTCACCCAGGGTTCGTGGCCGGCCAGGTACGTGCACAGGTCGGCGAAGGTATCGCGCGTCAGGTCGGTGGGGAACGGGGCGTCGAGCGGGCCGGAGGGCGTGGGAAAGGTGACGCTGCGGGTGGCGGGCGAGGTGCGGAGGTCGCCGTAGAGCGGGCCTGCGGCCGTCATGAAGTCGGCGATGGTGACCAGTTGACCGGTGGGCTCGTCGCCGGAGCCGGGCAACGGGATCCGGGTGATCGGGTGCATGCCGCCGTGGGCGAGCGGGGCGAGGATGAAGCCGGTGTCGGTGAGCTGGTCGAACCAGGCCGGGGCGATGCCGGCGATGCCGCAGGTCACGATGATCCGGTCGAACCGGTATCCGGGGAGCCCGTGGTAGCCGTCCCCGGTGTGCACTCGCACGTTCGTGACGGCCGCGCGGGAGAGGGCGGTGCGGGCCTCGTCCGCGACAACCTCCGAGTGTTCCACCGTGAGGACCTCGGTGCCCGTGATGGCGGCGATGAGGGCGGAGTTCCAGCCGGTGCCGGCGCCGATCTCCAGGACGCGCATGCCGGGGGACACGTCGGCGGCCTCCAGCATCTTTGCGACGATCGAGGGCTGGGAGGTGCTGGAGTGGGTCCGGGCCGGGTCCTGCGGGACGTGGGTCATGATGCCGCGGTCGGAGTAGGCGAGGGCGAGGAACTCCTCGGCCGACTCGCCGGGGTCGACCGCGGTGAACCGTCCGTCCGGGCCGGTGTAGTGCCCGGTGATGAACAGGTGCCGTGGGACGGCGCGGATGGCGGCGGCCACCTGCTCAGTACGGACGGCTCCCTTGGCGCGGAGGTCGTCGACGAGGCGGTCGGCGGCGCCCTGCCAGGTGGTCGGTTCGGTCGTGGTCACGGGTTGGCTCCGGGCGTGTAGACGGTGATGGGAAGGTAGGCGGGACGCGGGTCGAAGGGTTCGGCGACGGGCCGGCCCTCGGCTTCGAGCCAGGCGTGGATGTCGGCGGTGCCGGGCCTGATCCCGATCACCAGCACCGAGATGTGCCCGTAGGAGCGGGCGTAGAGCAGGGCTGCGAGCGCGCGTTCAAGGCACGCCTTGGTTCCGCCGAGCCGCAGCCGCGCTGTTGTGACGGCGTGTACCGCATGCTCGGCCTCTGCCGCGCTGGAGGGCCGGCCGGGATCGCGGACGAGCCGGGCCATGACCACGCGAAGACGGTCGTCCGGATCGCGTGCGCAGATGACCCGGTGGGCCCGCCATGCAGCCCATCGGGCGCGCAGCCGCTGGCGGACTGTCAGGCGAACGGGTGACGGTAGGGCGACGGTGACGCTCATGCTCCGGCCACCGCCCCGTGCTTACGCAGGCTGTCGAGCAGGGTGTCGATGTCGCGGCGGATGACGGACTCGGGGACGTGGGGGAAGCGCGCCCGCAGAACGCTGCAGACCTGTTCGAGGTCTCCGCTGGCGGCCAGGACTTCAAGGACCTGGGCGGCGGTGGCGTTCAGCTGGACCACCGTTCCCGGGGCGGTGACGAGGCTTCCCCGACCGGTCGTCGGGTCGGTCAGCACTCGGGTGCCGGAGGTGAGCGTGGGCATGGGTTCGGGTCTCCTGGGTGAGGGGTCGGCCTTCGGCCGTGCGAAGCCAGATCTCGGCGTTCAGGGTCAGGAGGAGCAGCAACTCGGGGACGGAGTCGGTGTGCTGCCAGGACGCTACTGCGTCGGCGAGTGGTGCCGGGTCGATCAGGCCGTGGTCGGCGAGGGCCGAGTCGCGCCGCAGGAGCACGGCGAGGCCCTGCCGGTGGAGCTTGGCGGCCGCATGGTCGTCGGCGCTGTATCCGCCCTTGGTACGCCGGGTGAGGAGCGGGTCGGGGACGATGCCGCGCATGGCCGAGGTCAGCAGCGGTTTGAACTCGAACGGACTCCCCCGGTCCTCTCCCTTCACGGACAGGGCGGCCTCGATGACCGCCCGGTCCTGGAAGGGATAGGCCATCAGGACACCGGCGCACGACGCGGCGTCCGCCTGGAGCCGGTTCCAGCGGGCGAGGGCGCGAAGGGCTGCCGCCGCGGTGTGCTGGTGCGGGCGGTCATGCAGCGGCGCAGCTGTTCGGGCCGCGGTCTGCAGCTCGTCGCGGAGCCTGCGGAGGGCCGAGGAGCTGAGCCACGGAGGTACCCAGGGGCC
>NZ_JBFBDY010000583.1:0-3882 GCF_040683475.1 Kitasatospora sp. NPDC093558
GGGCCCGCCGCCCCCGGGGGCAGCACGTCGAACAGCACGTTGCCGGGCTGGAAGTCCCGGTGCAGGAACCGGCCTTCGTAGGGCGGCGCGGGCTCGCGGATCACGTCGATCGCCGCCGCCCATGCCGTCGCGTCGGCGCCCCTCGGGACCACGACGCTGTCGGCCGTCGTCAACGCCACGTACGCGCGCGGCCGTTGGGCGGGTCGCAGCGCGTGGATCGCCACGAGTTGCCGGGCCAGCAGGGGGACGCGTGCCTCCACCCCCTCGTCGCCGAGGGCCGTCCGGCCCGGCAGGTGTGTCATCAGGAGCGACGGATACTCGCAGTGCGCGGCGGTCGGATCGACCGCGACCAGCGCGGGTGCCGGAACGTCCGTCCCCGCCAGCAGCGCCAGGGCGCCGGCCTCCCGGTGCAGCGAGTCCTCGGCGCGCTCGACGTAGGACGGGTCGACGAAGGTCCGCAGCACCAGGTCACGGGTGCCGCCGTCCCGCGTGCCGACGGTCAGCCGGCGCACCTCGGCGGTGATGCCGCCGCGCAGCGCCTCGGCGCCGACGATCCGTTCGCCGACGTCCAGGTGCCGGTTCACCCAGGCCAGGGTCGACGGCCGGATGGCCGCCGCGTCATCGTGGTTGGTCACCGGGCCACTTCAGCATCCGGACGCCGGGGCCCGCAAAGCCTTTCAGCGGGGCGATCGGCGCATCCCCCGGACGGTCACGCCTCGATGCGGAGCCAGGTGTCCCCGGCCCGGAGCCACAGGGTGCCGTCGCGCCCCTGGCCGCAGTACTTGACCACCCGGCCGGGAACGCGGATCTTGCGCCGGTCGGTCACCGTCCAGGCATCGCCGATCAGCCGGGCGCGGACCACCTCGGTCGAGCGGCGGTTGTGATCGCGCCTGGTCAGGACCGCACGGTCGCCGCGCACGGCGAACCCGTCCGGGTCGCGGACCGGGCTGCGCCGGCTGATCACCTCGCCCGTGGAGGGCGTGATCCGCGTCAGGTGCGTGCCCCCGCGGCTGCTGCCTCCGTACCAGGCCAGCCACACGCGGTCCTCATCGGTGGCCGCGGTGCAACCCTCCAGCGGCATGTCGGGAAGGCGACCCCTCGGCGCCCACGTCACCTGGCCGTCGGCACTCCAGCCGGCGAGGCCGGCCACCGACTGCGGATGGGCACCGCAGGTCCCTTCGTCGCCGTAGGCCGTCCAGATCGCCCCGTCACGATCGGTCATCAGGACCGGTATGTCGTCCCCGATGCAGAAGGCGCTCTCCTCGTCGCCCTCCGGCGACCGCACCACGGCGTTCGGCAGCCACAGACCCGTGCCGTCCGTATCCGCCCGACCGCGCACGAGGAGAAGGCGCGCATCGGGAAGGAGCGCGATGTGGCTGACGCGTTGCCGCACGTCCATGACCATCCGGCGCTCCACCGACCCGTCTGACCGGCGGATCACCAGCAGCCCGTCGAACGGGACCTCGGTGCCTCGTCCGACCCAGCCCTTGATGTACGGACTCCGGCGGAGGTGCCGCCGATGCACCAGCAGAACGGCGAGCTCCCCCGCGTGCCCGACCGTCCACCACAACGGGCGCCACCCCGCCCAACCGTCGGCGGCGGGCAGCTTCCAGGCCTTCTGCGCTTCGACGACCGTCGACACCGTATCCCCCTCACGAGCGCAGCACTCGAACGCCAGTGCTGTCGAATGGGGAGTGTAGGGGCATCCCGGTCGCCACCGATCGGCAGTCCCGCTCTGGCCTTCCGTGGTCAGCGGTGGCGGCGGTAGTAGGAGACGGTCACGGCGGCGAGCAGCGGGCCCCAGAGGACGAGGGGCAGGTAGAGGATGCCCACGATGGTGTGCCAGGGCCCGAGCATCGGCGGCTGTTCGTCGCTGTTCCACCAGAACACGAGGTCGGTCCAGAGGAGGACGAGGGCCAGTGCACCGAGGGCGGCGGGGACGACGGCGGCGAGCGGGCGAACGCGTCGGCCGCCGATGAACGGGATCCAGCGCGGCACCACCTCGCCCCAGGGGCGGACCAGGCCGAGCGTCAGCAGGGCGAAGGCCTCGGAGACCACGCTGAGCCCGATCACGTAGACCATGCCCCAGCCGGGGATGTGAAAGTCGTGGCGGAGCACCTGGTCGCCGTAACCGACCGGAGCGCCGAGGGCCAGGGCGATCCGCCACAGCCCCGAGGGCACGGTGGTCAGGGCGGTGGCGTGTGCGGCACGGACCGCCCAACGGGGCGCCGGAGCAGGGGTGTTCGAGACGGTGGTCATGCATCCAGGCTCAACGACGGACGGCAGCGCCACGTCCTCCCGGAGGACCAGGGGCGTCCCCTCCCCGAGGGAGATCCGGTCGCCCGGATCCCCCCTCAGTACTCACCCTTGATCACGAAGAAGGAGCCGCGGATCTCCCCCGCCAGCTTCGACCGCTGGTGCGCGAACTTGAACGTCGACGCCAGTTCCTCGGGCACCTCCATGCCTTCCGAGAGCTTGAAGCCCACCGCGCGCTTCGAACCGTCCTCGATCCCGTACATCACGTTGATCGCCAGGCCGGACTCGTAGAACACGTAGGCCATCCGGATCCCGTCCACCTCGAAGGCGGTCACCTCGAGCGGGCGGGCGCCGATGACGATGCCGCGCTCCTCCGAGAGGATGCGGGTCACCCAGCCGAGCGCCTCGGGCGCCTCGCCCGCGGGCCGGACGGTGAACTCGTGGTCGTACTTGTTCCTGAAGTAGCGCGCCTCGTTGGCCCGCAGCCCGGCGAGCGCCTCCGCCACCGGGGACGACTCCAGGCCGGTGGTGGACACGTTCGTGAAGTCGACGGCGTACGGCATGGTTCCTCCTGATGGGTGTCGTCCGGCGGCGGGCCACCGGCGCCGGATCTCCCGGCGACGTGTTCACGCTACGTTCCGGACCGCCGGAGGGCTTCTCGATTCCTGATCGATCCCGGCGAGGGCAACGGGCGAGCCCTGGCGGGCCCTGGCGGCGGCGAGGAGGGGCCCAGAAACCGGTAGCTGGCAGGGTCCGGGGGCTCTGTTCGTTCCCGCCGGGCAACTGGCTTACCGGTCTGACGTACCCGAGAAGTGATCGCTTCGGCCCGGTGCCGGGATCCGGGCGCCGGCCGTCGGCCGTGCGGTAGGAATGGGCCGTACCTTCACGTGGTGGAGGCGCATGTCGTCCGCCCGGTCCGAGTGGCGCAGGGCGTGGTGGTAGCCGGAGGCGTCGCGGTAGAGGGACTCCAGGTACAGCACCCGCATGATCGCTGCGAGTTCGGCGTCGGTGGCGTCCACGGTGTGGCGGCGGGAGCCGTCGACGGGGGCGCGCCTTGGCGATCGCGGTGCCCAGCGCGGCGGTGTCCACGCCGGTGAGAGCGCCGGCTTCGGCGTCGGCGAGGGCGCGGCGCAGGAGGTCGAGATCGGTACCGCGGACGCTGATCGCGGTGTCCGGCACCGCGTCGGGCTCGGACCCGGCCGGGCGCTCGACCGGATTCTCCTGGTGGTCCCGGTATCGGAGGGCGTCCTGCCCGAGCGCGGTGATCCGCACCGCCCAGGTCGGGTGTGCCTCGTCGATGGGGAGGGTCTCGAGAACGCCGGGTGGTGCGAACTCGCACAGGCCGGCGTCCACGAGGTTGCGGACGACGGTGACCTCCGCGTTCCGTGTCTCCAGGGGCTGACTGCCGGTCAGCCAGCCGTCCGGGCCTTGAGCGGCGACGGTCTCCAGCATCGCCCACGCATCCCTACGTAGCGTCACCAATTCCTCCCCGAGCGTGATGTCACCCGGATCCTCCCAGCTCTCCCACCGTGGCGTCCCGGTTTTCGACAAGCCGTTGACATGACCGTCCGGAGCAGAAATGTGCCACCCGCCGACGGCGTCGACGAGCTTCTGCGCGCGCTCGAC
>NZ_JBFBDY010000584.1:0-3881 GCF_040683475.1 Kitasatospora sp. NPDC093558
AGGGCGTCGGCCACGGTGGACAGCGGGATCGAGCGCGAGCCGAGCGCGAGGCTCAGCGCGGCGCACAGCACGAGCGCGCACAGGCCGGCGGCCAGCAGCAGGGGCTGCCGGAGCGCGGGACGCCGGGGCGTCGCGGGGGCCGTGGAGGCCGGCGGGTCGGTTCTCAACACGAGTCGACATCTTAGGTTAGCTTTGCCTAAGTTCGTCAACAGTTGACAAATCGGACATCTCGCGGACGGGGTGCGGCGGGGCGTGCGGAGCGCCGCTCGGGCGGCCGCTCGAGCGGCATGTTGCGGGCGACTTGAATGTCTGTAAGGTGAGCCTCACCTTATCCGATCTCGGGAAGCAGAGCTCGGGAGTTTCGATGATCCCCGGACCACCCATGCCCGCGACGGCGCTCGCGTCGGCGCTGCCGCCGATGCCGCCCGTGCAACCCGCGTCGTCTGCGCGGGCCGCAGAGCCCGTGCCGCCCGCGTCGACCGTATCGGCGCTGGTTGCGGACTACCGGCGCCTGCGGGACCTCTGCCCCGTCCTCGGCCTGCGCCTGCTCGGCCCGGCCGACCCCGATCCGTCCGCCGCCGACGGCTGGTACTCCGGCGCCCAACTGGCCCGCGACGAAAAGGCCCTGGCCGCCGCGCTGGCCGGCGAAGAGGCCCGCATCGCCGAACTCCACGGCCGCGCCGCCCGGCCGCACGTCACCGCGTCGCGCCTGCTGCACCACTACGTGTGGTCCGCGTGCCTCCTCATCGCCGGCCCCTGGCACCTCGCCCGGCGCGTCCCGGCCATCGACCCCGCCGATCTCTGGCTGCACGCCCCCACCGGCGACCTCGCGCTGCGCCCGCGCGGACACGTCGGCCTTCCCGGCGAAGTCCTCGGCGAGGACGAGCTGCGGGCCGAGCTGCGCGCCGCCGTCGTGGCCCACGCCGAACCGCTGGTCGCCGCCTTCGCCGGGCCCACCCGCCGCCGGGACCGCGCGCTGTGGGGCATGGTCACGGACGACCTGGCCTCCGCGATCTGGTACCTCGGCAGGACGCTCGACGAGGAGGACGCGGCCGTCGCCGCCGCCGAGGCCGTCCTGCCCGGCGGCACCCTCCCGCTCCCCGGTGCGGCCGACTTCCGCCGCCTGCACACCCCCGACGGGCAGTGCCACCCCACCCGGACGCGGCTCGGCTGCTGCCTCTACTACGCCGTCGCGCCGGACGCCGTCGCCTGTCTGACCTGCCCGCGCACCTCCGACGAGGAACGGGTGTCACGGCTCTGACGGTCCGTAGGGGACGGGGACGGGGACGGGGGCGGGGGCGGGGACGGGGACGGGGACGGGAGACGGGGGTCGGGGGACGGGAGCGACGGCGGCCTGGACCGGCCTGTCAGCGGCACCTGCTAGCGTCACGCGCATGATCATCGACGCGACGACGCGGGTACGGATCGCCCGCCCCTCCCGGGACCTCGCGGCGGCCGAGCGGTTCTACGTCGGCGGCCTCGGCCTCGACGTGCTCTGGCGCACCACCGAGCGCGTGTCCGGCGAGCACGACCTGCTGATGGTCGGCCCGCCCGGCGGGGGCTGGCACTTCGAGCTCACCCACGACCCCGAACACCCGCTGGAACCCACCCCGACCGTCGACGACCTGTTCGTCGTCTACCTCGGCGCGCCCGTGGACGACGAACTCGTCGTCCGGCTCGAAGCCGGCGGCGGCACCCGGGTCACGTCCAACAACCCCTACTGGGACGCGCACGGCGTGACGATAGCCGACCCGGACGGCTACCGGCTCGTGCTCTGCTCCCGCGCCTGGGGAGCCTGACCGGCCGGCCGGTCCCCGTCCGGGGGCGTGGTGCCACCCGGTGCCGACATGCCAACCGGCGCGCCCGGTAGGCCCGGTACGCCCGGTGAGCCCGGCATGCCCGGGAGCACCGCCACGCCCGCTTCCAGGTCGACGCCGAAGTTCGGCGGTGCGCCGACCTGGGCGTCGTCGCGCAGTACCAGCTGCTCCCGCCGCTGCTCGATCTGCACCTGCTTGCCGGAGCTGAACAGCGCGTGCAACTCCTCCATGGCGCCGCCGCCCAGGCCGAAGCCGCCGCCGCCCCCGCCCCCTGCGCCGGACTTCGAGCCACGCCGAGGTGCCGCCTCGCCCCGGATCTGCAGCGCTGCCAGCAGTACCAATCCCGCGATCGCGGCCACCACCGCCGCCGTTCCCACGATCATCCCCATGCCGGACTCAACGTGCCCCGGCCGTAAAGGCGTTCCCGTCCGTACGGTCCGTCGCGGGGCCGGGGCCGCCGTAACTCACGGGCCATATCCCGGGCCACGGGTTACCCTGCCGCCCGTCGTCGAGAAGCGGCAACAGCCCCAACGGCGGCCAGAACCACCCACATCGGCACGACAGGCAGTACAGAGAGCGAGCACATGACCGTGCGCGGCACCACCGTGGAGATCCCGACGGCGGACGGCGTCGCCGACGCCTACTTCGTCCACCCCGACGACGCACTGCCCCACCGGGCCGTCATCGTCCACATGGACGCCTTCGGACTCCGGCCCCAGCTGATGGCCATGGCCGACCGGCTCGCCGAGGCCGGGTACGCCGTCCTCGTGCCCAACGCCTACTACCGGCACGGGCGCGCGCCGGTCATCGACTACCCCGAGGTCATCGACCCGGTCAACGACGATGCCATCTTCGACAAGCTCGTCCCGCTGCTCAACACCCTCACCCCCGAGGTGAACCGGCGCGACGCGGACGCCTACCTGGCCTGGCTGGACGAGTGCCCGCTCGTCAAGGACGGCCCCGTCGGCCTGACCGGCTACTGCCGGGGCGCCGTGCACGCGCTGCGCATGGCCGCCACCCACCCGGACCGGGCCGCCGCCGCGGCCGGGTTCCACGGCGGGAACCTCGCGCGCGAGGCGCCGGACAGTCCGCACCTCGGCGCCCACCTGATCACCGCCGAGCTGTACTTCGGTCACGCCGACGACGACCCGTCGCTCCCGCCCGAGCAGATCGCCCGCCTCGCCGAGGCGCTCACCGAGGCCGGCGTCCGCTTCCGCGCCGAGGTGTACAAGGGCGCCCTGCACGGCTTCACCCAGGCCGACACCACCCGCTACGACGAGGCCGGCGACGCCCGGCACTGGGTGGCCCTCCTCGCCCTGCTCAAGCGCGCCCTCCCCGCCTGATCCCCGCCTGGTCCCTGCCCGATCCTTGCCTGGGCCTGGTCCCGCCTGAATCCCTGCCTGATCCCGACTGATCCCGACTGATCCCGCCTGATCCCCGTCTCCGGCTCGACCGCCGCCCGGTCCCTCAGCCGAGCTCGCGCGGCGCGTCGGCGCACTCCTCCAGTGCGTCGGCGCGCCGCCGCAGTTCGGCCGCGATGTCGTCCCAGTCGGGCCCGTGGAGGATCAGGCTCATGGCGGCTTCGCGCAGCAGGTCCGGTTCGTCCGGGCGCTGGAGGAGGACCAGGCGGTAGGCGAGGTTGCGGATCCGCACCGGCAGGTAGCCGTCGCAGAGGTAGGGGCAGAGCTCGCGCAGCATGGCCAGGATCGTGTCGGCGTCCGCGAAGGTCAGCGACTCGATGAAGTAGCCCTCGTCGTGGTCCGGTTCGGTGCAGGGGCGGGGCGCGACCGGCTCGGGCCGGTACTCGTCGCCGTAGAGGCAGCGGGCGTGCTCGGTGAGGCTGCTGTGCATGCCCGGAGCCTACGGCTGTTTGCCGGGGATGTCCGTTCCGGGTTGTTCGCACTCTCTCTTTGCGCACTACTCACGCGACGGACACGAAGTGTTCGGGTTACGGTGTGCCCGGGCGGCCAAGGTCGGGGTCCGGCGGCGCACGCCGCCGGGACCACCGGAGCCGCCGCGCGCACGGGCGGCTGGGGAGGCGCCCGGCGCCGCCGAGCGGTGAGG
>NZ_JBFBDY010000585.1:0-3876 GCF_040683475.1 Kitasatospora sp. NPDC093558
CGGGCCCTTCGCCGCCCGCCTACCGGCGCGGGCGGACCCGGCTCAGGAGACCGCCTTCTCCCACATCTCGACGACCTTGCCGGAGGCGTCGAGCGCCGACGCCCACCCGGACGGCCAAGCCGAGCCCGACGAGGACGCCGACGCCCACCCACACGCCGACGCCGACGTCGACGCCCACCCCGACACAGACGCCGACCCCCACTCCAACGCAGACGCCCACCCCGACACCCACGCCCACGCCCACCCCGACGCCGCCCCCCACACCGCGCCTCCTGCAGCTAGGGATGACCGGGGCCGACGTCAAGGCGATGCAGCAGCAGCTCTACGCCGCCGAATGCGGATTCGTCGACAAGTCGATCATCAGCGGCACCTTCGACTACTGGACCCAGTCGGTGCTCATCGGCTACCAGAAGGACAACCGGATCCGGGGCGAGAGCGGCGTCTACGGCCCCAGGACCCAGGCCGCCCTCGCCGCGGACCCCGGCTGCTGATCCGCTCCCGTCGACACGGCGGCGGCGTCAGCCCGTGATGGCCCCGACGATGCTGACGCCCGCCAGCACCACCATGATCGCCGCCGCGACGCGCACGATCAGCTTCATCGGCACGTGCTTCAGGAGCTTCTGCCCGCCCACGATCGCGATCCCGCCGACCGCGCACAGCGCCAGCCACGAGCCGAGGCCGACGGCCAGCGGATCGGCGTACTTGGCGGCCAGGTTGGCGGTCATGATCTGGGTCAGGTCGCCGAACTCGGCCACCGCGACGACCACGAAGCTCGCCCCGGCCACCTTCCAGAAGCTGCTGGACGACGGCTCCTTGGCCGCGTGCTCGTCGTCGTCACCGCCGCCGTGGAAGAGCAGCATCGCGGCGCCGGCCAGGAAGAGCAGGCCGGTGACGCCCTCCACCCAGCGGTGCGGCAGGAGCGAGAGCAGGTGCCCGGCCACCAGGGCGAGGCCCACCTGGAGGGCGAAGGCGGCGGCGATCCCGGCGAAGACGTAGCTCGCGCGGTACTTCGTGCCGAGGACCAGGCTGGCCAGGGCGGTCTTGTCCGGCAGTTCGGCCAGGAAGATGATGCCGAACGTCAACGCGGCTACGGTCACACTCATCGGAGGATTCCCTCGGTCGGGCCGCCGGACCGCGGCAGCTCCGTCAGGGGACGCCTCGGCCCGACAGCACTGGAAACGGTCACAGCACTGCGGCCGAAGGTCTCGCCGACACCGGTCTCACGACCGCGTGCCCCGGGCGCCGGGCCCGTGGGGGCCAGTATGTCGACGGTCCGGTGGAGGGCTACTCCCCTTCAACGCCGTCCAGATTACCCGACGCCGTACGGGCTCCCCACCCGGCGGGGGCTCGGCCGCCGTCACCAGACCGCGCCCGACCAGCTCCAGCACCACCACGATCGCGACCGCCTCCACGGCCAACAGACCGACCAGCACGAAGAGTTGGACCGCCCCCGCCTGCACCGGCGAGGCCCCGCCGAGCAGCATGCCGACGAAGGCGCCGGGGAGCGTCACCAGGCCGACCGTCCGGGTCTGGTCGAGGGCGGGGACGAGCGAGGTCGCGGCGGCCGTCCGGCAGATCTCCAGGCGGGCGTCGCGCTCCTCGAAGCCCAGCGCGAGCGCCGCCTCCACCTCGCCGCGCCGCTGCCGCAGCTCGTCCAGGGCGCGCCGCCCGGCGAGCGAGGTGGCGGTGAGCCCGCCGCCGATCAGGATGCCCGCGACCGGGATGACGGACAGGCCCTTGGGCGGCAGCAGTCCGACGGCCAGCAACAGGGCGAGCACCGGCAGCACCCCGGCGCCGATCGGGGCCGCCGCCCACACCCACCCCGGGCCCGGGGTCATCCGCCGCCCGGCGGTGCGCACGGCGACGGTGAACATCAGCAGCACGAACAGCGCCGACCACCACAGCGAGCCGACCACCCAGGTGATCACCGCGGCGACGGCCGCCAGCTGCACCACCGCGCGCAGCCCGGCCCGCAGCACCGCGTGCCCGGACCCCAGCAGGCCCCACCCGGCCACCGCGACGGCGGCCAGCAGCAGGACACCGGCCACCACCCCGAGCACCGGGGTGACGGGCAGCAGCTGACCGCCCGACGCCGCGAGGGGCATCAGATCCAGCTGGTGAACCACATCCGGTCCTGCCAGGACGTCAACGGGATCACCTCCGCCGTGTAGAGCGGGTAGAAGAAGGCGAAGCACCCGACGATCGCGAGCACGATCAGCCCGGCCGCCGCCGCGCCGATGCGCCGCCGCTCGGGGGTGCTGCCGGCCGGGCCGAGGATCGCGCCGAGCATCTGGGCGACGGCCAGGCACAGGAACGGCACCAGCACGACCATGTAGAAGGAGAAGACCGTCCGCTCCTGGTACTGGAACCAGGGCAGGTAGATCCCGGCCACCGCGCACAGCACGGCGCCGGAGCGCCAGTCGCGGCGGAAGAACCAGCGCCACAGCAGGTAGACCAGCGCGAAGCAGGCCGTCCACCAGAGCAGCGGCGTGCCGAGCCCGAGGATCTGCGCCGAGCAGCCGCCGGGCGTGGTGCAGCCCCGCGTCCCGACCGGGACCTGCTCCCAGTACATGGAGACCGGGCGGCCCATGACCAGCCAGCTGAACGGGTTCGACTGGTAGGTGTGCGGGGTGCTCAGCCCGGTGTTGAAGTCGTACATCTGCGCGTGGTAGTGCCACAGGCTGCGCAGCGGCGCGGGCACCCAGCTCATCGAGACCTGCGGCAGTGGGATGCCGAGGAAGCTGTCCGGGGAGAGCCCGGGCCGGTCGTCGGCCCAGTGCCGGTCGTACCCGCCGCCGCCGTTGACGCCGCCGTTGGCCAGCCAGCCGCTCCAGGCTCCGACGTAGACGACGACGGCGGAGCCGACCACGGCGAGGAACGCGGGGACGGCGTCCCGGCGCAGCATCGAGCGCCAGGGGTGGCGGGCGCCGGCGGCGCGGCGGCCGGACTGGTCCCAGAGCACGGTCAGGATGCCGAAGGCGGCGAGGATCATGACGCCGTTCCACTTGACCGCGGCGGCGGAGCCGAGGAACACGCCGGCGGCGATCCGCCAGGGGCGCAGGCCGAGCCGGACGGCGTCGCCGTCGGTGACGGCGGCCAGCCGGGCGCGCACGTGGTCGCGGTCGACCAGGAGGCTGCCGAAGGCGGCGAGGACGAAGAACATCTGGACGCCGTCGAGCAGGCCGACCCGGCTCATCACCAGCTGGAGGCCGTCGACGGCCATCAGGAGGGCGGCGGTGCAGCCGATCAGGGTGGAGCCGAAGAGGCGGCGGCCGATCCGCGCGAGCATGAGCACGGTGACGGTGCCGAGCAGGGCGGTCATGAACCGCCAGCCGAAGGGGTGAAGGCCGAAGAGCTGCTCGCCGACGGCGATCACCCACTTGCCGAGCGGCGGGTGGGCGATGAACTCGGGGGCGGAGGTCAGCGGGACGCCCTGCGGGACGGCCAGGATGTCGGCGTTGGCGTGGTCCGGCCAGCTGCCCTCGTAGCCCTGCTTGAGCAGGGACCAGGCGTCCTTGGGGTAGTACGTCTCGTCGAAGACGAAGGCGTTGGGGTAGCCGAGGTTCCAGAACCGCAGCAGGCCGGCGAAGAGCGCGACGCCGATCGGCCCGAGCCACCCGAACCACGCGGCCCGGTCGGCCGCCGCGACGAGCGGTCCGCGCGGGACCGGTCCGGGGTCCGGGGCCGGTGCCGCCGGGGGGTGCGTGAGCGCCGCTTGCGTCATTGCCTCGCCGATTCGCCGATTCGCCGGTGTACCGCTGTCGCTGTGGCCGCCGTGCCGGCCGTGGCCGGGCGGTCGACAGGCACTGACACTATGTGGCGGTGGTCGTGAAGCCAAGCGCGACGGGCGCCGACCAGGTGACCCGGTCGGCGCCC
>NZ_JBFBDY010000586.1:0-3867 GCF_040683475.1 Kitasatospora sp. NPDC093558
GGCCGGGCCGATCAGCGGCCCGAGCAGGTTGAACGCGGACGGCACGCCGAGCGCGCGGCGCACCGGGGCGGCGTTGCGCAGGGCCGGGTGGAAGACCGGTGCGAAGCAGAACGTGATCCCGGCCCGGCGGGCGACCTCGGCGACGGCGGCGGGCGGCAGGTCCAGCGGGATGCCGAGCTCCTCCAGGACGTCCGCGGTGCCGCACTTGGAGGAGGCCGAGCGGCCGCCGTGCTTGACCACGGGCACCCCGCAGGCGGCGACCACGACGGAGGCCATGGTCGAGATGTTGACGGTCGAGCCGCCGTCGCCCCCGGTGCCGGCGAGGTCGACGCACCGGCCGCCGTCGACGTCCACCGGCACCGCGTGGTCGAGCGCGGCGGTGACCAGGCCGGACAGTTCGGCGGCGCTCTCGCCCTTGACCCGCAGGCCCATCAGGAAGGCCGCGAGCTGCTCCGGCCGGAAGTCGTCCTCCAGCACCCGCTCCATGGCCCAGCGCGTCTGGTGGGCCTGGAGGTCGCGCCCGGCCGCCAGTACGGCGAGCAGCTGCGGCCAGGAGAGGTCCGGGGTGTGCGTGAGGGTCTTGTCGTCCACTGGTTCGCCGTCCTTGGCGTCGAGTCCAGTGGGAGCCGCCCGGGAGAACGCGAATCGGCCGCCCACCGGACGGCCGATACATGACGCGCTGCGCTGTCAGGCCACCCGATCGGGGGCCCACCAGGAACTGCGGCGCGTCGTCATGGCGGTCATGCTAGCCGATGCCGTCATTCGGAGCAGGCCACTTGGGTCCAATTGGACTGGGACGGCATGCGCGGCGATCGATACGCTCGGAGCACAGTTGATCTTCCCCGTCATGGAGCGACTCTCATGCACCCTGAACTCGCCGCCGATCTGGACCGGTTGCCCGCGCTGCTGGAGGAGACCCGGCAGCGGGCCGTCGCCTTCCTCGGCGGCCTCGGCGAGCGGCCGGTGGTCCCCCGCGCCGAGGAGCCCGCGCCGGTGCGGCTGGGGGACGGCGGCGGGATCGGGCTGCGGGCGGCGCTCGCGGAGTTCGGCGAGCGCTGGGAGCCGCGGCTGAGCGCGAGTGCCGGGCCGCGGTACTTCGGGTTCGTCACCGGCGGCGCGACCCCGGCGGCCCTCGCGGGGGACTGGCTCACCGCCGCCGCCGACCAGAACTCCAACTCCTCGCTCGACCCGGCCGGCCAGCACCTGGAGCGGGAGACGGTCGGCTGGCTGCGCGAGCTGTTCGGCCTGTCCGACGCGCACACCGGCACCTTCGTCAGCGGCGCCACCATGTCCAACACGGTCGGCCTCGCGATCGCCCGCGAGTGGCTGGGCGAGCGCCTCGGCGTGGACGTCGCCGAGGACGGCGCCGGCGCGCTCGGCCGGGTGCGGGTGCTGTCCGGCAGCGCGCACTCCAGCATCGCCAAGGCGCTGTCCGTCCTCGGCCTCGGCCGCTCGGCGCTCACCGCCGTTCCCACGCTCCCGGACCGCGAGGCGGTGGACCTCGCCGCGCTGGAGCGGGCGCTCGCGCAGGCGGACGGCCCGTGCGTCGTCGTGGCCAACGCGGGCACCGTGAACACCGTCGACTTCGACGACCTGCGGGCGATCGCCGCCCTGCGCGAGCGCTACGACTTCTGGCTGCACGTGGACGGCGCGTTCGGCGCCTTCGCCGCGCTGACGCCCGAACACGCCGAGCTGGCAGCCGGGTTGGACCTCGCCGACTCGGTCTGCATCGACCTCCACAAGTGGCTCAACGTGCCCTACGACAGCGCCGTGCAGTTCACCCGCCGCCGCGACCTCCAGGCCCGCGTCTTCCAGAACGCCGCCGCCTACCTCGGCCCCCTCGGCGAGCACCCCGACCTCGTCCACCTCACCCCCGAGAACTCGCACCGCCTGCGCGCCCTTTCCGCCTGGTTCACGCTGCGCGCGTACGGGCGGGCCAGCCACCGCGAGATCGTCGAGCGCTGCGTCGCCGGGGCCCGCGCGCTCGGCGAGGCGGTGGCGGGCACCGACGGGCTGCGGCTGCTCGCGCCGGTGCGGCTGAACGTCGTCTGCTTCACCCTCGCCGACGACCCCACCGCCGAGCGCCTCGCCGAACTCGCCGCCGAGGTCGCCGGGGAGGCCTTCTTTACGCCGACCCGCTACGCCGGAGTCCCGGCCCTGCGCGCGGCGTTCAGCAACTGGCGCACGACGGAGGCCGACGTCCGCCGGACGGCCGAGGCGCTCGCGCGGGCGGTGGCGAAGCGGGTCTGACGATGCGTCAACCTGTTGGGCGGGGTGCCTTCGTGAGGCCGCGGACCACGAAGGCCACGCCGTCGGCGATGGCCGACTCCCGTGCCTCCTCCGGGAGTTCGGCGTACGGGCCGAGCAGGAGCAGCGCGAGGCCGTGGACCCCGGCCCAGGCGTTGAAGGTGGCCGACTCCATGGGCTCGGCGAGGATGCCGGCGGCGTCGAGCGCGGCGAGGGCCTCCCGGAGGATCGTGAAGGAGCCGCGCCGCTTGTCCTCGGCCGGGTCCTGTTCGTCGTGGCCGGCGGCGCTCTTGCCGCCGGTCGGGAAGGCGGTGGCGAACAGGCCCGGTTCGGTGAGGGCGTAGCGGACGTATCCCCGTCCGACGGCGGTGAGCCGGCCGACCGCGTCGGCCGGCTTCTGCCGGCCCAACTCGGCGTCCATGGTCTCGGCGAGGCGGCGGCGGGAGTCCTTGGCGACTTCGTCGACCAGGTCCGGGAGGGAAGCGAAGTGCCGGTAGGCCGCGTTGGGTGAGACGCCGACCCGGCGCGCGGTCTCGCGCAGCACGATCGTCGACGGGCCGCCCTCGCGTGCGAGCTCGACACCGGCCTGCACGAGGGCTTCGCGGAGGTTGCCGTGGTGGTAGCCCGCTCGCTGTGAATCCATGCTCGATGTTAACAGTGTGAACACGTCGGTCGGTCCGGGCCCGGCCCTCCTCATGAACTCACTTGTGCTGCACAGTGGTTGAGGCGCCGTGGACAGCACGTTCGAATAAATGTTGACGCCGTCCACATTCGCGCGTAAGTTCACAGTGTCCACATTGGGGGGTGGGTCGCGCAGCCCCCTGCCCGGGGACGCTCCACCGACCAGAACGGGGACACCCATGACCAGCACCACGGCTCCGCCCGCTGTCACCCCGACCAAGAGGACGGGCGCCGGAGGCGGACGCTTCCCCTGGACCGTCGTCCTCCTGACCTCCCTGGGGATCGTCGGCTACGTCGTCGCCACCTACGCCCAGGCCGGCCTGCCCCTCGACGGCTCGCGCGGCGGCCTCGCCGCCACCTACGCCGACCGCCCCTTCGGCATCCAACTCGCCTTCTACGTCCACATCGTGATGGCCTCGGTGGCACTGCTCGTCGGACCGTTCCAGTTCTCCGCCGCGCTGCGCCGCCGCTCCCGCGCGGTCCATCGCTGGACGGGCCGCGTGTACCTGGCGGGCGTCGGCCTCGGCTCGCTGGCCGCGTTCGTGATGTCCTTCTTCAGCTCGATAGCCTTCGACGGCTTCTTCGGCTTCGGCAGCCTCGCGCTGCTGTGGGCGGGCACGACCTGGCGCGCCTACCGGGCCATCCGCGGGGGCGACCTGCCCAACCACCGCGCTTGGATGATCCGCAGCTTCGCCCTCACCTACGCCGCCGTCACCCTGCGCGCCTGGCTCGGAGTCCTGATCCTCCTCCAGACGCTCACCGCCGACGGGCCCGTGGACGGCACGCACGTGTTCGACACCGCGTACGCCGTCCTGCCCTTCCTCGCCTGGCTCCCCAACCTCGTCGTCGCCGAATTCCTGATACGCCGCCGCGGCCTCCCGTCCTACCGGATCACCCCGGCCTGACCGCCGTCCGCCCGTAGCCGGGCCGCAGCCGATC
>NZ_JBFBDY010000587.1:0-3863 GCF_040683475.1 Kitasatospora sp. NPDC093558
CCAGTTCGCCGCCGTCGTCCGGGCGTTCGCCGCCGTGGCCGGAGCGGCGAGGGCGAGCAGCGCGAGGGCCGCGGCGACGGCGGTGGTGCGGGTCTTGGGCATGGAGTGCTCCCTCGGGGACGGCGACGGCCGGTCGGACAACGAACCATCCGCCCCAGAGGACACGAGTGCATACCCATTCGGAGGCAACCGGACACCCGTTCTCACCGTCAACAAGGGTGTGAAACTGACAGGCACCCCCTTCTTCGTCCTCTCGCTCGTCCTCGTCCCGCTCTCCATAGGCCTCCTGATGTACTTCTGGAACCGGGTGCGCGGGCCGCAGCCGCTCCGTTTCGGGACGCGGTTCGGGATGGTGCTGTTCGCCCAGGTCACGGCCGTGACGCTGGTCTTCGTGATGGTGAACAACGACAACCACCTCTACGGCGGCTGGGACGACCTGCTCGGCACCGGCAACCACGTCCGGGCCGTGCCCGTGCCGCCCCCGGCCGACGCGACGGCGGCCGCGAACCCGCCCGGACAGCCCCAGGTGATCCAGCAGTTCGGTCCGGTGGACGACAAGCTCGTGCCGAAGGACGTGAAGACGACCGACCTGAAGGGCCGCGTCTCCGGCGTGGACGGCGAGGTCCTGGTCTGGACGCCGCCGCAGTACGACGACCCGGCGTTCAAGGACAAGAAGTTCCCCGTCGTCGAACTGCTCGCCGGCTTCCCCGGCTCGTCGAGTGCCTGGTTCGGCAGCATGAACGTCTCCAAGCAGCTCGGGCCGCTCATGAAGTCCGGCCAGATCGCGCCGTTCATCCTGGTCTCGCCGCGCGTCGTGCTGCTCCCCAACCACGTCGACACCGGCTGCGCGGACGTGCCCGGCAAGGTCAACGCCGAGACCTGGCTGGCGCGCGACGTGCCGCAGATGGTCCTCGACAACTTCCGCGCCGAGCCCGGCCCCGAGCACTGGGCGGTGGCCGGCTACTCGGCGGGCGCGCACTGCGCGGCGCGCCTCGGCATCGCGCACTCGAACCGCTTCCACGCGGCCGTCAGCATGTCCGGCTACAACGACCCGATGGGCGAGGGCGACTCGCTGACCGCCAAGGACCCGCACCTGCGCGAGGTCTCCAACCCCCTCTACATGCTCCAGCACGCGCAGACCCCGCCGAACGTCGCGCTGTACGTGACGGGCAAGAAGGGCGACGGCTACGAGGACGCGCTCGCCCTGCAGAAGGCCGCCAAGGCGCCGACCGCCGTCACCCCGGTCGAGGTCAACGGCCCGCACCTGACGTCCACCTGGGAGCCGATGGTGCCGTCCGTCTTCACGTGGCTGACCCAGGCCGTCGGGAAGAGCGGCTGAGCGCCGGGGCGTCAGGGCTTGACGGCGACGGCCGCGTACGCCGAAACCTGCGCGTCCGTCGCCCCGTCCGCGGTCGCCCCACCGGCGTCCGGATCCCCCTCACCAGGGTCCGGACGCCAGCGGTGGGTGGCGACCAGGCCCGGGTCGAGCAGGTCCCAGCCGTCGAAGAAGCGGGCGATCTCCTCCCAGGTCCGCATCCGCACCGCGGTGCCGGCGGCCCGGTACACCTGCGCGACGCGCTCGGTCTCGGCCGGGGCGAAATCCGGCGTCCCGTGACTGAGCACGAGCGCGCTGCCGGCGGGCAGGGCCCGCTTGAGCCGCTCGACGATCGCGTGGGCGTCGTCCTCGCCGGGCACGAAGTGCAGCAGGGCCACCAGGCTGAGCGCCACCGGCCGGCCGAGGTCGAGCGTGTCGCGTAGTCCGGCCGAGCGCAGTATCGCCTCCGGCTCGCGGACGTCCGCCTGGACGTAGGCGGTTCGGCCCTGCGCGGTGGAGTGCAGCAGCGCCTGCGCGTGGGCGTACACGATCGGGTCGTTGTCGGCGTAGACGACGCGCGCCCGCGGATTCACTCGTTGGGCTACTTCGTGGAGGTTGGGCGAGGTCGGGATCCCGGTGCCGACATCGAGGAACTGGTCGATGCCGCGGTCCGCGAGCAGCCTGGTGGAGCGGTGCATGAACGCCCGGTTGGCGCGGGCGGCGGTGCGGGCCCACGGGAAGACGGCGATCGCCCGCCCGGCCGCCTCGCGGTCGGGGGCGAAGTTGGTGGTGCCGCCCAGGAAGTAGTCGTACATCCTGGCCGAATGCGCCCGGTACAACTGCAGGTCCACCTCGGCACCGTCACTGCCCGTCCCCACGGCTCCCCCTCACCACGACTCCACCACGCCGTCACCACGCCGCCCGGGGACCCAACCATAGGTGAGGAACCGTCAGTTCCGTCCGTAGTCCTACTTTTCCGTCCTCTCCGCCGGATCCGCGTGCCGCCTTTGCACAACGGGACCCCCGATGCGCTTGCATGTGTCACGGGGGAGCGCACGTTCCCCCCTCGACCACACGGGAAGGTCCACGGCATGACCATCAACCGGGGCGCCCGCTTGAGACTCACCTTCGACGCCTTCTGCGGCACCCACGAGCCCGCCTGGACCGCCTTCGCCCGCACCCAGGTCGGCCCCCGGGGCGACGCCGCCGCCCTCGTGGTCCGCCGCACCCGGGAACACCTGCACCACAACTGGGCGTTCGCGCTGCGCCAGGAGGTCCCGGCCGCGTACGCCTGGCGCCTGCTCAAGGAGCACCTCGCCGCCTGGCTCGCCGCCCAGGGCGAACCGGCCGCCGTCCAGACCGCCGCGATGGACGCCGCGATCGGCGCCTTCTGCCGGCGCGCGGGACTGCGCCCGCAGACCCTGGCCGATCAGCTCGCGCTGCTCGGCGCGATCCTCGCGCTGCCCGAGCGCCAGCGGGACGCCGTCGTCCTCGCGCACTGCCTCGGCCTGGCGGACGCCGAGGCCGCCGAGTACCTCGGCATCCCGCCCGCCACGCTGCGCGCGCACCGCCGCCAGGCCCACCGCCGCATCGCGCGGGCGGTGGGGCGGCCGGACTTCGCGTCGGGGCGGCCGGTGGTGTGGGAGACGTGTCCGGGGGAGGAACGATGACCGAGGTGTACGGGCTGCTGGGCTGGATGGACGGCGGCGCGGACGAAGGGGCCCGGCCCGTACGGGTGTTCCCGTGCGTGCTGGCCGCCGCGCCGTCGCTGTCGGACCGCCTGACGGCCGCGCCCGCGCCGTTCCCGTCCGAGCACGAGCAGGCCGCCCACGAACTCGACCTGGCCACCGCGCTCGTGCTGGGCGCGCCGCAGGCCGGCCGCTCGCTGGACCAGCTGGTGAACAGCCACCGCATCCACCCCGAGGGCGCGCTGGTCCTCGGTTGCCTGCTGGCCGTCACCGGCCGCGCTGACCCGGCCCAGTTCTGGTGGCAGTTCGCGGCCGGCTCGGGCAGCTCTACCGCCGCCTACCTGCTGCACCTGCACCACCTGCGGCTGGGGGAGCCCCGGGACGCCGCCTACTGGCGCGACCAGGCCGAACTGCTGGCCGCCAACCCCCGCCGCGAGCAGCGCACTTACCGGGCCACGGAGCCCCTGCTCCCGGACGACGTGCGCCACGACATCCTCGCCCGCTGCCACGAGGGCCTTCACCCGAGGCTCCCGGCCGCCCTGGAGGCCGTCGTCAACCGCCTCACCGTCACCGCCGACGACGAGGACTACGGCGAGATCCCGCAGCCCCGCTCGGCCCTGGCCGCCGAACTCGCCACCCCCGGGCGGGCGTAGCGAGAGCGGCGCGGCCATGGTGCATTCCTCTCGCGACAACGGGCCTTCCCGGCAAGGGGATTGCGTACGAACGACCGACGGCACACTCCGGCCTTGCCTCTGAGGCAAGGCTTACCTGGCCCGGCCCGGGCGGGCTATCCATCCACGGCCGCTTCGCCGCTGCCGTGGATGGATAGCGCCGGTGTGGGGCTCGGGGATCTAATGGAT
>NZ_JBFBDY010000588.1:0-3859 GCF_040683475.1 Kitasatospora sp. NPDC093558
CCCGACGGCGGCCAGCGGGGCGGGGACGCTCCGGGCGACGCGCTCGGGCAGGTGCTTCCACGCCACGAGCACGAGCAGCGTGGCCACGCCGAGCGCGGCGGCGCCCGGGTTCGCGGCGCCGCCGAGGGCGTCGCGCAGCAGGGCGGGCAGCCCGGCGATCTTCTCCGGCCCGGTGGCCGGGGCCCGGCGGTCGGCGAGCGCGTACAGCTGGCCGGTGAGCAGCGTGAGCCCGATGCCGCCGAGCATGCCGTGCACGACGGAGGCGGACATGGCGCGGAACCAGCGGCCGAGCCGCAGGGCGCCCATGGCGAGCTGGAGCAGTCCGGCGCCGAGGACGAGCGGTCCGAGCGCCTGCGGGCCGAAGCGGTGGACGGCGTCGTAGACGAGGACGGTGAGCCCGGCGGCCGGGCCGCTGACCTGGAGGCTGCTGCCGGGCCGCAGCCCGACGACCAGGCCGCCGACGATGCCGGTGACCAGGCCGAGCTCGGCCGGCACGCCGGAGGCGACCGCGACCCCGACGCACAGCGGCAGGGCGACCAGGAAGACGACGAGCGAGGCGGGCAGGTCATGCCGCCAGGGGACGGCGCGCAGGGGGCCGGCCGGCGGGAAGCCGGCCGGCAGGCGGCGGGGCCGGCCCGGTGGCCCGGTGCGGCGGGAGCGGCCCGGCGGGCCCTTGCGGCGGTGGGGCGGACTGCTCACCCGGTCACCTCCGGGTGGCGGACGGGGCAACGGCGCATGGGTGCGTTCCTTCCGCGCGTCCGCCGGCGGCGGGCGCGCTGCTCCGGGGCGTGGCGAAGAGACGTGACGTGCGAAGAGGCGTGCGCAGAGGTGTGCAGCGAGACGTGCGACGAGGTGTGCGCAGAGATGTGCAGAGAGACGTGCGACGAAGCGGGCGACGGAAGTGCGGGCGCGAGGGGCACGGTACGAAGGACAGGGCCTGCGGTACGGCCGGCGCCTGCGGATGCGCGCGGTGCTTGCGGGTGCGGGCGGGAAGAAGGGCCGCACGACGAGGGCGACAGTGGGGGGCCCGGCGTGGGTCCGACGGTACCCAGGGCTGCGGGACGGGCCAACCTCGCACACCGTCCCTTCACCCGAGCCGCACACCGGGTCCGCTTTCCGGGCCGGAACGCGCGCTTCCTCGGGCACACTTGCCCGACAGCCGTCCGCGTGTACGAACGAGGCCCGCGCACCACGGAACCCACAGGATGCACCCTGGGTGAACGTCCACAATCTGTTGAATCTCCCCTTGACGCCCCGACAGGGCCCGTCCTACCTTTTCTTCCACATACAGAAACCGTTCTTCCGTATGGTGGAATTCTGGAGATGAGCCCTCCGACCCACTGCGGGCCGACGCAGGAGAAACCCGATGCCTCGTATGACAGCCGCCCGCGCGGCCGTGGAGATCCTCAAGCTCGAAGGCGTTGAGGTCGCGTTCGGCGTGCCGGGCGCAGCCATCAACCCGTTCTACGCCGCCCTCAAGGCCTCCGGCGGGATCAAGCACACCCTCGCCCGTCACGTCGAGGGCGCCTCCCACATGGCCGAGGGCTACACCCGCGCCAAGGCCGGCAACATCGGCGTGTGCATCGGCACCTCGGGCCCGGCCGGCACCGACATGATCACCGGTCTGTACTCGGCGATCGCCGACTCGATCCCGATCCTGTGCATCACCGGCCAGGCCCCGGTCGCCCGCCTGCACAAGGAGGACTTCCAGGCCGTCGACATCGCCTCGATCGCCAAGCCGGTCACCAAGGCCGCGACCACCGTCCTGGAGGCCGCCCAGGTCCCCGGCGTCTTCCAGCAGGCCTTCCACCTGATGCGCTCCGGCCGTCCGGGCCCGGTCCTGATCGACCTGCCGATCGACGTCCAGCTGACCGAGATCGACTTCGACCCGGAGGCCTACCAGCCGCTGCCGGTCTACAAGCCGGTCGCCAACCGGATCCAGATCGAGAAGGCCATCGCGCTGCTCCAGGAGTCCGAGCGCCCGCTGATCGTCGCCGGCGGCGGCGTCATCAACGCCGACGCCTCCGAGCTGCTGCTGGAGTTCGCCGAGCTGACCGGCGTCCCGGTCGTCCCGACCCTGATGGGCTGGGGCATCGTCCCGGACGACCACGAGCTGAACGCCGGCATGGTCGGCCTGCAGACCTCGCACCGCTACGGCAACGAGAACTTCCTCGCCTCCGACTTCGTCCTCGGCATCGGCAACCGCTGGGCCAACCGCCACACCGGCGGCCTGGACGTCTACACCGCGGGCCGCAAGTTCGTCCACGTCGACGTCGAGCCCACCCAGATCGGCAAGATCTTCGCCCCCGAGCTCGGCATCGCCTCCGACGCCAAGGCCGCGCTGGAGCTGTTCGTCGAGGTCGCGCGCGAGCTCAAGGCGGCCGGCACGCTCAAGGACCGCAGCGAGTGGGCCGCCTCCACCCAGGCCCGCCGCGCGCAGCTGCAGCGCCGCACCCACTTCGACAACGTGCCGCTCAAGCCGCAGCGCGTCTACGAGGAGATGAACAAGGCCTTCGGCCCGGAGACCCGCTACGTCACCACGATCGGCCTGTCCCAGATCGCCGGCGCGCAGATGCTCCACGTCTACAAGCCGCGGCACTGGATCAACTGCGGCCAGGCCGGCCCGCTCGGCTGGACCATCCCGGCCGCGCTCGGCGTCGCGACCGCCGACCCCGAGGGCCAGATCGTCGCCCTCTCCGGCGACTACGACTTCCAGTTCATGATCGAGGAGCTGGCGGTCGGCGCGCAGCACCGCATCCCCTACGTCCACGTCCTGGTGAACAACTCCTACCTGGGCCTGATCCGCCAGGCGCAGCGGAACTTCGACATCGACTTCCAGGTCAAGCTGGAGTTCGAGAACATCAACGCGCCGGAGCTGGGCGTCTACGGCGTCGACCACGTCAAGGTCGCCGAGGGCCTGGGCTGCAAGGCGATCCGGGTCACCGAGCCGGAGGGCCTGCTGCCGGCCTTCGAGGAGGCCAAGAAGCTGGCCGCCGAGTTCCGCGTCCCGGTCGTCGTCGAGGCGATCCTGGAGCGCGTCACCAACATCTCGATGAGCGGCACCGACATCGACAAGGTCAACGAGTTCGAGGAGCTCGCGACCCTGCCCGAGCACGCGCCGACCGCCATCAGGCCGCTGGCCGTCTGAGACGGCGCACGGACCCGCAGCGTGGGGGCGGACGCGCCGCTCAGTGCGCCCCCACGCTCGCGGAACACCGGCGGCGCCGTCGCGGTTGAGCCCTCCGGGAGCGCTACCGTGACCCGGGAGTCCGACCCCACCGACCTGCCGAAAGGGACCACCGTGAGCCTGTACGACATTCCGCTGCGCACGCTGTCCGGCGAGGCCACCTCGCTCGCCGACTACAAGGGCAAGGCGCTGCTGATCGTCAACGTCGCCTCCAAGTGCGGCCTGACGCCGCAGTACGCGGGCCTGGAGCGGCTCCAGGAGCGCTACGCCGCGCGCGGGTTCAGCGTGCTGGGCTTCCCGTGCAACCAGTTCGCCGGACAGGAGCCGGGCAGCGCCGAGGAGATCGAGACGTTCTGCTCGACGACGTACGGCGTCACGTTCCCGCTGTTCGAGAAGATCGACGTGAACGGTGACGACCGGCACCCGCTGTACGCCAAGCTCGTCGAGACGGCGGACGCCGAGGGCGAGGCCGGCGACGTCAAGTGGAACTTCGAGAAGTTCCTCATCACCCCGGACGGTACGGTCGCCGCCCGGATCCGCCCGGCCACCGACCCCGAGGCGGACGAGGTCGTCGCCGCCATCGAGGCCGTGCTGCCGGCCTGAGCGCCGCCAGGTGATCGTCGCGGGGAGGGAACGCCCGGGGGGGGCGGCCCGGGCCGTTGCGCCCCGCCA
>NZ_JBFBDY010000589.1:0-3859 GCF_040683475.1 Kitasatospora sp. NPDC093558
GCGGTGGCGAAGTTCGCCGGGGTGTCCGAGCGCCGGCACGAGAACGCCCGGTTCGGGTACCTCGCGCAGTTCCGCAACCTTCCGCTGCCCGGCGGGATCGCCCGGACCTGGTTCCTGGAGCCCGACATGGCGTACGCGCTGCCCAACGACGACGGGGTGACGGTCGTCGCGGTGCTCCCGGACAAAAAGCGGCTGCCGGCCTTCCGGGAGGACCTGGAGGGCAGCTTCACCGCCTTCGTCCGCGCCCTGCCCGACGCGCCGGCCGTCGACTCCGCCGAACGCATCACGAAGATCATCGGTACCGTCGACTACCCGCTGCACAGCCGCGTACCGACCGCACCGGGCCTCGCGCTCATCGGCGACGCCGCCCTGACCAGTGACCCGCTGTGGGGAGTGGGCTGCGGGTGGGCGCTGCAGTCCGCACGGTGGCTGGCCTACGCCGTCGCCGCAGCCGTCACCGGCCAGGGCGACCTCGACAAGTCGCTCGCGGCGTACGCGCGCACCCACCAGCGCCGCATGCGCGGCCACCAGTACCTCGCCGCCGACTACGCCAAGTCCCGCCCGTTCAACCCCCTGGAGCGGCTGATGTTCGCGGCGGCGGCGCGGGACGCCTCGATGGCCCGCCACATGCATCGCTTCGGATCCCGCCTGATCGGCCCGCTGCAGTTCCTGAGCCCGGCGGCCCTGGCCAAGGCGACGGCCGTCAACCTCAAGCACCGCGGAGCGGCGGTGCCGGCCGCGCCGCCGTCACGCACCGCTTCGTGACCGGGGCCGTCACGCACCGGTTCGTGACCGGCGCCGGTCCTGCGGCTCGACGTACGGGAACCTCGACGTACGGGAACGGGGCCGGCGAGGCGGCCCGGATAGGCTGATCCGCGCCCGGTTCATCCTCTCCGTCCGCACTTCCGCCGGTTTCCCGTCTCCTGCCGACGCCCGACGATCACCAAGGTCACCGCCATGCCCTCCACCCCGCACGACTCCCCCGCCCGCGCCGTCCCGCCGACCTCCCGCCGCCGCGATGCCGCCCGCAACCGCGAGATCCTCATCGCCGCCGCCCGCACGCTGTTCGCCCGGGAGGGCCTGAACGTGCCGCTGGACCGCATCGCCAAGGCCGCCGGCGTCGGCAACGCCACCCTCTACCGGCACTTCCCCACCCGCGACGCCCTGATCGAGGAGATCTTCGCCGACACGAGCACCGTGTTCGACCGGGCCGCCGCCGAGGCCCTGGCCGAGCCCGACGGCTGGCGGGCGCTGTGCGGCTACTTCGAGCGGATCTTCACCCTGGTCGCCGGCGACCGCGGCCTCAACGACCTGGTCACCGCCACCGCCCGCGACTCCCGGTTCCTCGCCGAGCTCTCCGAGCGCAACGCCGCGACGGTCACCACCCTGGTCACCCGCGCCCAGGAGCAGCACACCGTGCGCGCCGACGTGACCACCATGGACCTGCTTATCCTCATGGGCCCGCTGGTGCGCGCCATGCCCGCCCTGACGGACCAGCACCCGGACGGCTGGCGCCGCCCGCTCGCCCTCCTGCTCGACGCCTTCCGCCCCACCGCCGGCACGCACACGCTGCCCGGCGCGCCGGTCGACCCGGAGCACCTGGAGGAGGCCTTCTACCGCCTCTGGGACGCGTGAAGGGCGCCTGACGGACGCGTGAGGGGGCGCGCGGCGGAGGCGTGAGGGGCGCTGCCCGTCGGCCGACCCTTGTGAGCACGGCCACCCCGGCTGGAAACGGGGGCAGCTCCCCGGTTATGGTGGCCTCGGCTTGATACGGGGAACTGTCCCCGTTTCATTTTCGACTGAGGTGCGTGGACATGACCCGGAATCAGAGCCCAGGGCGCGGGCAGCGGGCGGCCGACTGGACCGACGGCCGGCTGGGGATCTACACCCTGGCCAGGGCGAACCTGCGCAAGATCTTCCCGGACCACTGGTCCTTCATGCTGGGCGAGATCTGCCTCTACTCGTTCGCCATCATCATCCTGACCGGCGTCTGGCTGACCCTCTTCTTCAAGCCCTCCATGGGCGAGGTCGTCTACGACGGCGCGTACGTCCCACTCAAGGGCATCCAGATGTCGGAGGCCTACGCCTCGACGGTGAACATCAGCTTCGAGGTCCGCGGCGGCCTGCTGATCCGCCAGATCCACCACTGGGCGGCACTCGTCTTCGTGGCCGCCATGCTCGTGCACATGATGCGGGTGTTCTTCACCGGCGCGTTCCGCAAGCCCCGCGAGATCAACTGGGTCTTCGGCTTCCTGCTGTTCTTCCTCGGCCTGCTGGACGGCTTCTTCGGCTACTCGCTGCCCGACGACCTGCTCTCGGGCACCGGCATCCGCTTCGTCGAGGGCGTGGTGCTGGCCGTGCCGCTGGTGGGCACCTACATCCAGATGTTCCTGTTCGGCGGGGAGTTCCCGGGACACGACATCGTGCCGCGCTTCTTCACGATCCACGTGCTGCTGATCCCGGGCATCATGCTCGGCCTGCTGGCGGCACACCTGATCCTGGTCTTCTACCACAAGCACACCCAGTGGGCGGGCCCGGGCAAGACCGAGAAGAACGTCGTCGGCACACCGCTGATGCCCGTCTACGTGGCCAAGGCGGGCGGGTTCTTCTTCCTCGTCTTCGGCGTGATCGCCCTGATGGCGGCGGTCGCCACCATCAACCCGATCTGGGCGTACGGCCCGTACCGTCCCGACCAGGTGTCCACCGACGCGCAGCCCGACTGGTACATGGGCTTCGCCGAGGGCCTGATCCGCGTCATGCCCGGCTGGGAGGTCGGGCTCTGGGGTCACACCCTCAACCTGGGGGTGCTCATACCGTTCACGCTCTTCCCGGTCATCCTGGGCGCGATCGCCGTGTACCCGTTCATCGAGGGGTGGGTGACGAACGACCGGCGGGAGCACCACCTGCTCGACCGGCCGCGCAACGTGCCCGTCCGCACCGCGCTCGGCGCCGCCTGGATCAGCGTCTACCTGGTGATGCTCGCGGGCGGCGGCAACGACCTGATCGCGACCCACCTGCACCTGTCCCTCAACACCATCACCTACGCGGTGCGGGTCGGCTTCTTCGTCGTCCCGGTGGTCGTGTTCATCGTCACCAAGCGCTGGTGCCTCGGCCTCCAGCGCCGCGACCGGGACAAGGTGCTGCACGGCCGCGAGACCGGTGTCATCAAGCGCCTGCCGCACGGCGAGTTCGTCGAGGTGCACGCCGGACTCGCACCCGCCGAACTGCACCGGCTCACCGCGCACGAGCAGCCCCGCCCCCTCGAAGCGGCGGCCCCCGTCGACGAGAACGGCGTCGCCCGCCCGGCCGGTGTGCTCACCCGCACCCGCGCGATGCTCTCCCGTGGCCTCCACGGCGAGCACGCCCGGATCGCCAAGCCCACCGGCGAGGAGTACCGCGAGATCACCGAGGGCCACGGGCACTGACCCGGCCCGGCCGCCACACCTCAGAGGGAGGACACCGTGCACGACCGAACCGGCCGGCTCGCCGACAGCAGATACCTCCTGCTCACCACGTTCGACGACAGCGGCCACCGCATCGAGTCCCCGCTCTGGGTGGTGGCGGACGGCAGCGCGCTCGGTGTCTGGACCCCCGCCCACTCGGGCGAGGCCGAACGCATCCGCCGCCACCCCAAGGTGCTGATCGGTCCCTGCGACGCCCACGGCCGCCCGACCGGCCGCCCGCTCCCGGCCCGCGCACGCGTCTGCGACGCGGACGCCACGGCGCGCTACCGCACCTCGCTCATCAACAAGTACGGCCTGACGGCCCTGCTCGCGCTGGCCCGCAGCCGCTTCCGCGTCGGGCTGGCCGGGACGGTCGGGATCCGGATCACCCCGAGCGAGCTGGAGCACCGGCTGGT
>NZ_JBFBDY010000590.1:0-3856 GCF_040683475.1 Kitasatospora sp. NPDC093558
GCCCCGCCCGGCCAAGCGCCGGGCCGGCGGCAGCCGCGCCTGGCTCGCCGCCCTCCCCCTGATCCTCTTCTTCGCGATCGGCTTCGGCCTGCCCGCCATCGCGATCGCCATCGGCGCGTTCACCACCTCCTCGGACGCCCCCGACGGCGGCGGCACCTTCACCACCGACAACCTCACCGGCTCGCTGCAGGGCGCGTACGCGACGGCCCTGTGGGGCAGCGTGAAGCTCTCCCTGCTGACCGCGCTGATCGCCACCGTGGTCGGCCTGCCGCTGGCCCAGGCCGTGGCGACCTCCCGGTTCCGCGCCTTCCGCGAGGCCGTGATGTCCGCCTCCGGCGTGCTCGCAAACTTCGGCGGCGTGCCGCTGGCCTTCATGTTCGTCGCCACCCTCGGCAACTCCGGCGAGGTCACCAAGAAGCTCGGCCTGACCAAGCACGGCTGGAACCTCTACACCTTCTCCGGCCTGTCCGTGGTCTACCTGTACTTCCTGGTGCCGCTGATGGTCATCACCATCACCCCGGCCCTGGAGGGCCTCAAGGCCCAGTGGCGCGAGGCCGCGTACAACAACGGCGCCACCGGCCTGCAGTACTGGATGCACGTGGCACTGCCCGTCCTGCTGCCCTCGCTGCTCGGCGGCTTCGTGCTGCTGTTCGGCGCCTCCTTCGCCGCGTACGCCACCGCCGAGGCCATGGTTGGCAGTTCGGTGCCGCTGATCTCGATGCAGATCGGCGACGCGCTGTCCGGCAACGTCCTGGTCGGCCAGGGCAACCTCGCCCTCGCCCTCGGCCTCGACATGATCGTGGTCGCCTGCCTGGTGATGGCCGTGTACCTGCCCCTTCAGCGCCGGAGTGCCAAGTGGCTCGCCTGATCAACCGCATCCGTTTCGGCCGCGGCCTCGTCCTGCTGCTCTGCGGGATCTACTTCGCGGTGCCGATGGCCGCCTCGCTGTGGTTCAGCGTCGACGACAACAAGGGCGGCACCACCTTCCGCGCCTACACCGAGCTGCTGAACGCCCCCGGCTTCACCGACAGCCTGGTGCTCAGCCTCGAACTGGCCGCCGTCACCGTGGCGGTGCTGCTGCTCCTGCTCGTCCCGGCGGTGCTCGCCGCCCGGCTCGGCGCGCCGAAGCTGGGCCCGGTGATCGAGGTCATGTGCTCGATGCCGCTGGTCGTCCCGGTCGTCGCCCTCACCACCGGCATCATCGGCGTGCTGCGCTGGGGCCCGGACTACCTCCAGGACACCCCGTTCTTCCAGACCATCGTGGCCATCCAGGACCCGCAGTTCCCGATCGTCCTGATCATCGCCTACGTACTGATGGCGCTGCCGTTCGCCTACCGGGCGATCGACGCCGGACTGCGCGGCGTGGACGTGGTCACCCTGGTCGAGGCCGCCCGCAACTGCGGCGCCGGCTGGCTGCGCGCGGTGTTCACCGTCGTCCTGCCGAACCTGCGCAGCGCGCTGCTGAACGCCGCCGTGCTCACCGTCGCCCTGGTGCTCGGCGAGTTCACCACCGCCTCCATCCTCGGCTTCGCCCCCTTCTCGGTGTGGATCAACTCCAACGGCAAGAGCGACGGCCAGATGTCCGTCGCCGTGTCGATGCTCAGCCTGCTGATCGTCTGGCTCGTGCTGCTGCTGATGTCCGCCGCCGGCCGCGGCCGCAAGGCCGCGCGGTCCTGATCCGCCCCTCCCGCTTCCCAGGAGTACCTCCCCCATGACCACGGCTACCGCCACCGCCACCGGCAAGGCCCCGGCCACCGGCGGCGCGACCGTCGAATTCCGCTCCCTGCGCCGCTCGTTCGGCGCCACCACCGCCCTCGACGGCCTGGACCTGACCGTCCAGCCGGGCGAACTGCTCGCCCTGCTCGGCCCGTCCGGCTGCGGCAAGACCACCGCGCTGCGCATCCTGGCCGGCTTCGAGCAGCACGACTCCGGCGAGGTCCTCGTCGACGGCCGGGACATCACCGCGATCCCCGCGCACAAGCGCGACGCGGGCATGGTGTTCCAGTCCTACAGCCTCTTCCCGCACCTGACCGCGCTCGACAACGTCGGCTTCGGCCTGCGGATGCGCGGCGCGGGCAAGGCCGAGCGCCGCCAGCGCGCCCAGGAGCTCCTGGAGCTCGTCGGCCTGCCGCACCGCGCCGGGCACTACCCGCACCAGATGTCCGGCGGCCAGCAGCAGCGCATCGCGCTCGCCCGCGCGCTCGCCCTGCAGCCGCGCGTCCTGCTGCTCGACGAGCCGCTGTCCGCGCTGGACGCCAAGGTCCGCCTCCAGCTGCGCGAGGAGATCCGCCGGCTCCAGCAGGAGCTCGGGATCACCACCCTGTTCGTCACCCACGACCAGGAGGAGGCGCTGTCGATGGCCGACCGCGTCGCCGTCCTGCGCGCGGGCCGCCTGGAGCAGTGCGCCGCCCCGAACGAGCTGTACTCGCGCCCGGCCACCGCGTTCGTCGCCGAGTTCGTCGGCACCATGAGCCGGATCCCGTGCACCCGCACCGGCGAGGGCGTCGAGGTGCTCGGCCGCCGCCACGCCGTGGACGGCGCCCTGCCGGCCGACGGCGAGCTCCAGGTGCTGGTCCGCCCGGAGAACGTCACGCTGACCCCGTCCGCGAACGGCCCGGCCCTCGTCGTCACCGCGTCCTTCCTGGGCGCCGTCACCCGCCTGACCGTCCGCCTGGACGACGGCACCGAGGTCAAGGCCGACCTGCCGACCGAGGCCGCCGCCGCCCTCCCGGCCGGTTCGCGCGCCGAGCTCACCCTCCCCGAGCGCCCCGTGTTGGTGGACCGCCGCACGGCCTGAGAGCCTGTGACGTCCTCCCTGCCGCTCCTGATGATCCACCGAAGGTACCGCCATGCCTGAATCCGCACTGCCCGCCGCCGTCCTCTTCGACATGGACGGCACCCTGGTCGACACCGAGCACCTCTGGTGGGAGGCCGCCGCCGAGCTCGCCGACGAGCTGGACCACCCGCTCACCGACCAGGACGCCCCCGAGGTGCTCGGCCGCGCCGTCGAGCACACCGCGGCCCACCTGCACCGGGTCAGCGGCACCGCGCTGAGCGAGGCCGAGGTGGCCGAGCGGCTCGGCGAGTCCTTCGCCGGCAAGGTCGCCGCCGAGACGGTCCCGCGCCCCGGCGCGCTCGCCCTGCTCGCCGCGCTCAGCGAGGCCCGGGTGCCCACCGCGCTGGTCTCCGCCTCCCCGCGCCGGGTGGTCGACCTCGTCCTGTCCACCATCGGCCGGGACTGGTTCACCGTCACCCTCGCCGCCGAGGACACCGAGCGGACCAAGCCCGCGCCGGACCCCTACCTGGCCGCCGCCGAGCGCCTCGGCCTGGACCCGGCCACCTGCGTCGCCGTCGAGGACACCCCGACCGGCGTCGCCTCCGCCAGCGCGGCCGGCTGCGCCGTGCTCGCCGTCCCGTCCACGGCCACGCCGATGCCGGACGGCGCCCGGATCACGCTGCTCGACAGCCTGGAGAACGCGGATCTACCCCTGCTCGGGAAGCTCGGCACCCGCCAGACGGTTTGAGCCCGGCATGCCCTACCTCCTCCTCACCCTCGCGATCCTCAGCGAAGTCTGCGCGACCAGCTGCCTCAAGCTCACCGAGGGCTTCTCGAAGTTCTGGCCCAGCGTCGGCGTGGCCGTCGGCTACGTGCTCTCCTTCGCCCTGCTCGGCCGCGCGCTGAAGCACATCCCGGTCTCGGTCGCGTACGCGGTCTGGTCGGGCGCCGGAACGGCGGCGGTCGCGGGGATCGGCGTCGTCGCCTTCGGCGAGTCGCTCGGCAGGCTCCAGATCGCGGGGATCGCGCTGATCATCGTCGGCGTGGTCGTGCTCAACCTCAAGGGCGGCCACTGAGTCT